>VFHF01000211.1 GCA_009392095.1 SAR202 cluster bacterium | reverse complement strand
TATGCGGTGGGGTATTGATTCATATGTGGAGAACCCGCCGCAAAAATGTCATTCCGAGGAGCGCGGTAGGCCTACGAAGAATCTACCAATCAGGACTTTGGCAGACCCTTCGCTTCACTCAGGGTGACATATGCGAAGACGAGGGAAATCGAACGACTGGAGACTTAGATGCCGGACCTAGAGAGTTTATTGGACCAAGTCGATGAAATGCGCGAGGAGATCATTACGCTGGAACAGGACTTGGTGCGCATACCCACCGTGAACACCGGGTTCATGCCTACAGGCAACGAGACCGAAGCCTGCCGATACATCGAGAAATGGCTGGCCGAGGATGGTATCGAGTCTGAGACTATTGAGTCGGCCCCGGACCGGGGCAACTTGATCGCCCGCTTGGAGGGTAGTTCCGGGAAGGCCGGACTGATGTTCATGTCACACTTGGACGTTGTCCCGGTGGAGGAAGAGGAGAAATGGCGTTTCCCGCCATTCAGCGCCACCGTGGCCGACGGCCGGGTCTTCGGGCGTGGGGCGTCGGACTGTAAAGCGCTGCTGACCTGCCAACTGATCGCCATGCGAATCCTCAAGCGCAACAACATCGAGCTGAAGGACAGCCTGATCCTGGCTTCCTGTGCCGACGAAGAGCATGGCGGCCGGTACGGGTTCGGCTGGATGGCTGAGCATCACCCCGAGAAGCTGGCGGCGCCCTATGCCGTAAACGAAGGCGGCGGAGTGCCAATAGAGGCCGCCGGCAACCTGACTTATCTGCTGGGAATCGGCGAGAAGGGCCGGTTGCAGTTGGAGATTGAGGTCCGGGGCTCCAGCGCCCATGCCTCCACTCCTTGGCAGGGGAACAACGCCCTATTTGGCCTGTCGGAGGTCGTGAGACGTATCGAGGCCTACGAAGCGGAGCGGGACACCTCCACCAGCCTGTTCGACCACCTGTCCACCTTCGCTATCGAGGACAAACCGTCGCCGGAAAACATCGACCAGATAATAGCCGACAACGAAGAGAGTCAGCCTCGTTTTGCCTCCATCATGAAGGCTTTGTCTAGGATGACCATCACGCCCACCATGATTCAGGGCGGCATCAAGTCCAATAGCGTTCCAGAGTCGGTCAAATTGACCTGCGACGTGCGAACGTTGCCTCACCAGGACGAGGCCTATGTTCGGCAGGAACTGGGGAATATATTGGATGGGATTCCCGGCGTTGAGATAGACATCGACTATATGTCCATCCCCAACGCCTCACCCTTCGAGACCGAATTCGCCCAGCGCATCCAGATCAGCACTGCCAACGCGCTGAACCGGGACGACATACAATGGGTGCCGTCGCTGAGCCCCGGATTCACCGACTCCCGGTTCACCCGCAACCTAGGCACCACCACCTACGGCATGGTGGGCTCGCACCCCGATGACGACCCTATGATCAGCTTCATCCACGGCACCAACGAGTCGGTGGGCATCCGGAGTCTGATCAGCGGCAGCAGAATCATGTTGGCCCTGGCCTACGATCTGCTGGCAGTTAAGTAATCTGTCCGGGGAGGACTAGAGATGATCACCGACCCTGAGGCATTCCTGAATTTCTTCCGTTCGATACACCGGCGGACCCTGCGGGATATCGAAGCCCTGCCCGCACCCGCCGAGAATTGGGAGCCGTCGCGGGGTGAGGGAGAGAAGGCGTGGGGCATCTCGCAGATCGTCTATCACATCTGTGAGTCCAGGATTTACTTCGCTTCAGCCTACACTGGCAAGGGGTGGCGCTATGACTGGGTCCCGCCCAGCACTGAGAAGCAGTCTGGCTGGATTCCCGCTTTGGAAGCCTCGGCGGTCGAGTTCCAGAAACAGATCTCGGGAACGCCCAGAGAGTGGCTGGACCGAAAGATCAAGATGATCGACACCGACGGCACCCTCAGCGGTTGGCGAATCCTGATGATGCTCCTGGAACACGAGGTCCACCACCGCTCCCAGATAGACACCTACGCCGGCCTAGAAGGCTGGGATGTCCCCCAGATCTACGACCGCACCCGGGAGCAGATAGATGAACTACAGGACAAGCAGACGTTGCTATAACGCCGCTGGCGGCACCCGCTTGTTCCAGCCTGACGCTTGCTCGTAGGCGTGGGCTACGCGTAGGACGGTCGCTTCTTCGAAGGGGCGGCCGGCTATCTGAATGGCCAATGGCAGTCCACCGTCTCCTTCTGAGGTGAAGCCGCAGAGGATGGACAGGGCTGGTGCTCCGCTCAGGCTGTATGGTCCTCTGAACCCACCCGCTGATAGCGCCTTCCTGGCGTGCTCTTGGCTGTCTACTTTCTGGTCCAGGTTTATGACGTTGGCGGGGGCGCCGGAGGTGGGCTGAATCAAGACATCCACCTCCTCCAACAGATCCAACACCTGTTGGCGCACCATGGTCCGCAGCTTCTGGGCCTTGTAGTAGACCTGGGCCGGGATCAGGTTAGCGGTGGTGAAATGGACGCGGGTGTTGTAGTGGTAGTCTTCTGCGCGTTCACGCAGGTACTCGGGGCGCAGACTAACCCGGTCGACGTGGGTGATGGCGCGGGTGATGTAGCCCGTCTTCTCGGCAAGAGGCATGGACACCTGCCGAACGTCGGCGCCCAGTTCCGCCAGCACCTCGATGGCCGTTAAGACTGCCTGGCGTATCTTGGGGTCCAAATCCAGTTCCATAGGGTCGAGCAGCTCCTTCACCACCCCCACTTTGAGTCCCTTGATGTCGCCGGTGAGCGCAGCTTGATAGTCGGGCACCGGCACGTTATGGGTCGAAGGGTCTTGCGGATCGTAACCGGCGATGCCGCCGATGGTGATCGCGCAGTCCTCCACGGTGCGGGAGATGGGTCCGATGGTGTCGAAGGACCAACCGGCGCCGTCAACGCCGTAGCGGCTAACCCGCCCCCAGGTAGGCCGAAGCCCCACCAGACCGCAGTTGGCGGCCGGGCCACGGATGGAACCGCCGGTGTCTTCGCCCAATGATGTCGCACACAGCCGGGCGGCAGTGGCGGCCCCTGACCCAGTGCTGGATACGCCTGGACTCCGGGTCAGGTCCCAGGGATTTCTGGCCGGTCCGGATGCCGAGCTCTGGGGCTCCCCATGGGCGAACTCGCTCATGTTCAGCTTGCCAAGGAGGACAGCCCCGGCCTTTTTGAGGTTCGTGACCACAGTGGCGTCGAATTTGGGGATGAAATCGGACCTGATTTTGGAGGCGTCGGTGGTGAGCAGGCCCTTGGTATAGATCTGGTCCTTGATGCCCATCGGGATGCCGTGGAGGGGACCCCGGTACTCGCCGCGGCGAATCTCAGCTTCGGCCTGCAGGGCTTCTCCCCGAGCCTGTTCGGCGCAGACGGTGATATAGGAGTTGACCTGGGGATCGATGCGCTCGATGCGGTCCAGGTAGGCCTCCACAGCCTCGACGGGCGAGACCTCTTTGGACTTGATGGCGGAACCCAGTTCCGTGGCTGACATGAAGGCGATGTCGTTGGTGGTCATCTCTTACCTCTATTTCTTCATCCCGGCGCCGGTGTTCATCATGCGTTGGCGCATGTCTGAGGGGACCTCGCGCAGGCGTTGGCGGAAAGCTGTGTTGGCCCGGTCGGAGACCCGGCGGGCGGCTTCGGTGAGCAGCTCCACGCCACCCAGGTAGTCGTCTATATGGATGTATTCGGCTTCGATGCGGCCCTCGGGTGCGCCGTTATGGTAGTTGCCCAGCGGAAAGGCGATGCCGGTGGTCTGGTAGCCGAAGACGGCGAAGGCGCTGGCTTCGCAGGTGCCGCCGCTCATCAATTGCCGCTGGCATTTGAACCCGCTGTCCCGTTCCCTGAGGGTCTCGCGGGCCCGGATCAGCACCGATTCAGCGTCGGCGGTGAAAGTGAAGCCGGCGTCGCCGACCCGGATGACCGGTCCTTCGCCCATCTCCGCGCCCGGCAGGGTTCGGCTGGATTCTACGGAGATCACTAGCGTCTCCGGAGGAAGGGTTCCCACTTCGGCCATTAGCCTTGCGCCGACCAAGCCGACTTCTTCGGCGCGGGTGAAGACGCCGTATACATCTCCAGGAGGCGTATCGCCCGCCGTCAACTGAGATAGAACGGCCAGGATGCTGCCACACCCGGCAAGGTCGTCTACTGCCCGCATGCGGATGTGTTCGCCGTCCAGTTCAAAATCAACAAGGTCAAAAACGACGGAGACGGGCGGTTCCAGGTCCTGTGGTTGGTCAAGCTTAATCACCAATTGGCGGTCTTTATCGTCGCCATGCTTCCCCGCGGTTGTGCCGCTGATCCTGGTGCCGTCAGGGAGCAGGACCTGGACCGGAACGCTGGCCTCGAAGCTGGAAGGAGGCACTCCGCCCATTGCTGTGGCGATGTACCCGTCCGGGTGGCTGGCGGTTATCTCAAAACCGGGATGGTCCATGTGGGCGACGATGGCCAGCTGGTTGGCGGTGGAATCCGTGCCGGCAACCTTGGCGATGATGTTCCCAAAGTCGTCCTGCTGGTACCCAAGACCAATCTCAGTCAGGATGGCCTTGACCGTTGCGGCCACGCCATCTTCCCAGAAGGCTGTTGCCGGGTTGCTGCCCAGCCGGGAGAGGAAGTCGAGGGCCTGGTCTTTGGGGTCGGTCATTCGGCACCTAAGGGAGAAGATCGAGGATGTGGAGTTGCCCGGGATGGCGGGATTATAGCAACGTGACCGCCTGAGGCCAAGGCGAGTCGAGGAGCGTAAGCCGAATGCTATACTTTCGACGAAAATAATCACGCAGGCAAGCAGGCTCGGGAGAGCGACCAGCTCGCAATCGCCGCCCAGCCGAGGAGATATAAATTGCTAGAGCAGTTCAAGGTTAGCCACGACGACGCCGAATTCGTCCAGGGAGACGACCTGAGAAATACTGTGGCCGGGATCTTCGAAAAGCTGGGGGTGTCGCCTGAAGATTCCCTGCTGGCCGCCGACGTGCAAGTTCTTGCGGACCTTCGGGGGGTGGACTCCCACGGCGTGTCCAACATGCTGAAGAGCTACATCACCGGGTACCAAGAGGGGTCTATCAACCCGAGGCCCAATTGGAAGGTGGTCCGGGAGACTCCCAGCACGGCGACCATCGATTCGGACCGTGGCCTGGGGACGATCATCACACCAAAAGCCATGGACATCGCTATTCAAAAGGCCAAGAATGTGGGTCTGGGCATGGTGACCATCGGCAACGCCCGGCACCTGGGCATGGCGTCCTATCACGCCATGATGGCCTTAGAGCATGACATGATCGGCATCTGCATGACCAGTTGCCCGCCCTCGGTACTGCCCACCTTTGGCGCCGAGCCGAGGCTGGGCACCAACCCCATCGCCATCGCGGTGCCGGCCTTAAACGAACCGCCCTTCGTGTTCGACGCGGCCACCAGCTCTGTGGCCGTGAACAAGATACGCATCGCGGCGCGTCTGGGGTCGCCCATCCCCGGCGGCTGGCTGGCCGGCGAAGACGGCAATCCAATCATGGAGGAGTCAGAAGCCCCGGAGAAGGTCACGTTGGTCCCTCTTGGTAGCAACCGTGAATTGGGCTCCCACAAAGGCTACGGCTTCTCCTGCATGGTGGACATTCTGGCCGGAGTATTGACCGGGTTTGGTTACGGCGCCGTGCCTGGCAGGCCCAACTTCGGCCATATGGTCGCGGCCTACAGCATTGAGGCGTTCACCGACGTAGGCCCGTTCAAAGTTGAGATGGACGAGTGGTTGACCATGATGAAGACCACCAAGCCGGCGCCGGGACATGACCGCGTGCTGGTGGCCGGCCAGCCTGAAGCCGAGGTGGAAGAAGTCCGCCGCGAAGAGGGCATCCCACTCCATCCGGACGTAGCCGACTGGATACGTGACACTTGTGGCGAGATGGGCGTGCCTTGTTTGTTCTAGGTTAGGGGTTCGGAGGTTGGTTGATGCGGGTTAAGCGCCCCCATCCTAACCTTCCCCCATGCGAGGGGGAAGGGACATTAGGTTCTTGCTAGTCCTGTAGCGCCGGAATCACTTCCTCGCCCATCAACTTTATTGAACGCATGGTGTCTTCGTGGGACAGCGGGCCGCCCTGGGTTTCTAGGAGCAGCGAGCCGATGCCTAGTTCTTCTTTGATGTGGCGCAGCTTCTTGATGACTGTCTCTGGGCTGCCCACCACCAGGTGATTGTGCTCCTGTAGCTCCTCGTAGGACATCTCGTTCATCGGACGCTGCCGGCGTGCTGCATTGGCGGCGACACCGGCCTGGGAGAAGTATCCCGGCGGTGCCCAGTATTCCCTGGGTCCCTTGAGGGGATGGCCCATACGCCACATGAAGGCTTTGCCTGATTCCTGAGCTTTCTCGTCCGTCTCGTTGACGTGCGCGCAGATCATGAACGCGAACTTATCCGGTCCCGCCTCCCAACCGGCTTCGGCGGCTTGTTCCCGGTAGCTGCCGAATAATTGTTTGGCCCTGGTAAGCTCAGTCAAGAACGCGGCATAGGTGTAGCGGTGTTTGACCGCCCACTCGACCGTCTCAGGGCTGCCGGTCCCCGGGACCCAAGCCGGGGGATGGGGTTTCTGCACTGGCACCATCCACGGGTTCACCGCCCGGTACTGGTAGTGCTTGCCCTCCCAGCGGAAGGGTCCGGGCGTTGTCCAGGTTTTGATGATTAGGTCGTGGCACTCCTCGAACCGCTCCCGGTTGTGGACCGGGTTGGTGTTGTTGGCCCAACTCTCCACTCCGATCCCGCGGACGAACCCAGAGACGATGCGGCCGCCGGAGATGACGTCCAACATGGCGATCTCTTCGGCTAGTCTTGGCGGGTTGTCCGACGTGGGCAGCATATTCCCCAACATCAATATCTTCGCTTTTGACGTCAGGCGGGCCAGGATGCCTCCGGTGATGTTCACCTCAACGTCCATGCATGACGGAGTGTTGTGGTGCTCATTGATCATCAGCCCCTGGAAGCCCACCTCCTCGGCATACTGGAACTCGTCCAGGTACCGCTTGAAAAGGTCGGTGGCCTTGTTGGGGTCGAAGTAGCTATTGGGGAAGGTCAGCCGCAGGGACGGCCATTGCTCTGCCAACTCATCGTCGATGTAGTGGTAGGGCATCTCGGTGAAATAATAAACGTCTAGGCTCACAAGTTTCTCCTTTGGAGAAAGCTGACAGGTGACAGCTGATGGCTGATGGCTTAGTTAGGCTAAGAATTCCAGGGCGGCCTTGGTGAACTCCTCAGGTTTTTCGACCTGTGGGGAGTGACCGCAGTTGTCGATGACCACCAGGTCGGAGCCGTTGATCGCCTTCTTGAAGAGTTCACCGCATTCCAAGGGAACGATCTGGTCGTTCCGTCCCCAGACCATTCGGGTGGGAATCTTGACTCGTTGCAGCAGACTGGTCAACCGCGGGTCGTGCATGTACGGCTTCCAGCAGAGTCTCACGGCCATCTCGCGGTTGGACTCCGCCTGATTGACCTGTTCGGGTGTGGGTTCAGTCCCGTAGAGCGCCTGGTATTCTGGCGCCTGGCTGGGGTCATGGTATAGCAGGTCCTGTACTTGGGCCGGGCTGATGATAAAGATGTCGGTGATCTCCGAATCGTTGGGCTTGATGCCAACGGCGTCCACTAACATCAGCTTGCTGAATGAGTGGTTGCACATGGCTGCAATCTCAGATGCGATCCATCCGCCCATGGAGAACCCGATGGCCCGGATGCCTTCCAACCCGAGGGTTTCTAGATACCAGGTGTAGAAACAGGCCATGTCTGGGATGGTTTCTAGCCAGTCGGGCCGATTCGACTTCCCATAGCCGGGGTGGGATGGGTAGTAGACCGTGTACTTCTCGGCTAGGGCGTCTGCGAAGCGCAGCCAGCCGTTGTTCCCACCGGCGCCGTGGAGCAGCAATAGGGGCTCGCCCGATCCACCCTTCAGGGTGTGGACCTTGGCTCCACCAACGTCCACCATCTCTTCGGTAAAGGCAACCATTTTTTCTCCTTTGGAGGCTGGTAGCTTCCAGCCTAAAGCCGGGCTTTGCCCGACCGTCTATTTTCAATGGAACTTTAGACGATGTACCTACGTAACCAACCCAAAAGCTGAGTGCTTATAGCTGTCAGCTTCGACGGCCCCTAGGCCGTCGCCGCCGCGGCTTTCTGGAATGGGTCGGTTAGCTCCAGTTCCGCTCCGATCTCACGTATCGCTGGGAGCACTTCTTGGCCCATAAGTTCCAGGCAGCGCATGGTGTCGGCATGCGTCGTGTCGCCGTCGTTGGTCCAGACGCCCAGGATGCCGGGGCGGATGACCGACAGGGTCTCGCGTAGCTTCCTGATGACGGTCTCCGGGCTACCCACGATCCAGCGGTTGGAGTCCAGAATCTCATCGTAGGACGCCGTTTCCAGGCCCAGTCCCAAGAATTGGTCCTTGCGGATGCGGCCCTGGTATCTGGCCCGCGCCGGGTCGTCGCGGTTGCCGCTGTAGCCCACGGGCAGCATGTAGTCCTTGGGCATCGGGACGCGGCCGACGCCAACGTTGCCGGTCAAGAAACCCTTGGCTGATTCGTAGGCTTTCTCGTCGGTGTCTTGTACGTGGATGCGGCAGAGGTAGCCGAAATTCTCGGGGCCAGGCTCGTAGCCGTTCTCACGGGCCGTTTCGGTATAGATGGCAATCATGTCCTGGGTGCCCTGGGGGTCGGTCTCCAGGTAGATGTAGGGGTAGCCTCGCTCGGCGGCCCAGACAAGGGTCTGCGGGCTGCCCAGGCCAGGAATCCACACCGGTGGATGAGGTTTCTGTAACGGGGTCTGGAAGGGATTGACCACCCTGAAATGGTAGTGTTTGCCCTCCCACCGGAAAGGGCCGGGAGTGGTCCAAGTCTTGATTATCAGATCGTGGGCTTCCTCAAACCGCTCGCGGTTATGGAGTGGGTTGATGTTGGCGGCCAGACTCTCAACGCCGGTGCCGCGAACGAATCCAGAAACCACCCGACCGTTGGAGATCATGTCGATCTCCGCTATCTCTTCGGCTATGCGCAGGGGGTTCTCAAAGGTTGGCAATGGGTTGCCCATCAACACAATCTTGGGCTTTTTCGTGTTGCGGGCCAGGATCGCCGCTTCCAGATTCATGGTTGCGCCCAGGCAGGTGGGGGTATTATGGTGCTCGTTGAGCATAAGCCCATCGAAGCCGGCCTCCTCGCAGTATTCGTATTCGTCCAGGTACTCGTTGTACTGACGGGCGCCGACCTTGGGGTCGAAATTGCTGTTGGAGAAGGTCAGCCGTACCGCTTCGTTGGGGCTGTTTCTCACGGCTTCCTCGGTATAGGCTGTGTAGGCCCGTTCGGTGAACCGCATCAAGAACATGTCATAACCTCCGGAATCTTGAGCTTTTATCGTATGAGGGTGAGTGGATGCTCAGCCCTTCAAATACACCAGTTTCTCGGCTACTTTGCCGTTTCTCACTTTGAATAATCGACGCTGCGGACTCGGCTCGACTGGCCGTCTTGGCCCACCCAGGTGAACAGCCACTGAACCAGGCACCGGTCGCCGCTGGCGAACGCGATGCTGGACGTAGACTGGAAGAAATCCTGCCACAAGGCCCGGACCGCTTCTTGTACCCTGGAACCTAGATTGGTCGGACGGAGGAATGGGCGTCCCTACCACGCAGTCGCCGGTCATGGCGGCCATCACACCATCAACTTCGCCTTGGTTGAAAGATTCGTTGTAGCGTTGAACTATGCCTATGGTGGCGGGGTCGGTTCGTTGCATGTAATCAGGGTAGCAGTATCGTCAATTCGACGGACGCCGGTAAACGCCTATCCTAGCCTGTGCAGGCATCGTGGTCAAGGCTGCCGTGAAGCATTCATCTACCGCTGTCACATTCCGATTGTGCTATAGTTTATCGTCTGTTATGCCAGGCTTGGAATGCAGCTTGGTCCGAGCACGGCGGCGTTTTAATTCCCATTTAGAAACAGGAAGATTTCCATGCCCAAAATTCTGGTTGCAGACCCCATCGGCGCGGAGGGCGTTGAACTGCTTGAATCCCGTGCCGAGGTTGATGTGAAGACGGGTATGAAACCCCTGGAACTAATGGCCATCATCGGCGAGTATGACGGCCTGGTGGTCCGTAGCGAGACCAAGGTGACCAAAGAGGTCATCGAGACAGCCAAGTTGTTGAAGGTTGTCGGCCGCGCCGGGATCGGTGTCGACAACATCGACCTGGAGGCCGCCACCAGCGCCGGCATCGCCGTTGTTAATGCCCCCACGGGCAATACTGTGGCTGCCGCTGAACACACCATGGCCCTGATGCTGGCCCTGTCTAGAAACGTGCCTTCGGCCCATCAATCATTGAAGTCCGGCGAGTGGAAGCGCAGCACCTTCATGGGCGTTGAGGTCCGAAACAAGACCTTGGGCATCTGCGGGTTAGGTCGTGTGGGCTCAGAAGTGGCCCGGCGCGCTCAGAGTTTTGATATGAAACTGGTGGGGTACGACCCGTTCGTGTCCCCCGATTATGCCAAGCGAATGGGCATTGACCTACTTTCATTAGAAGAGTTACTGGCGCAGGCTGATTTCATCACCCTGCACACTCCGCTGACCGACGGCACGCGGAATATGATCGGCGCAGAACAGGTGGCCCTGCTCAAGTTCGGCGCCAGGTTGATAAACGTGGCCCGCGGTGAGTTGGTGAACGAACAAGCAATCTTGAACGGATTGGAATCGGGCCAATTGGGCGGGGTTGCGCTGGACGTGTTCGCCCAGGAGCCGCCGCAGAACACGGAACTGGTCGGACACCACAAGGTGGTGGTAACACCCCATCTGGGCGCGTCTACCGAAGAGGCCCAGCGGGAAGTGGCCATCGAAGCCTCGGAACAGGTGCTGGCGGTATTGAACGGCGAACCGGCACGGAACACGGTTAACGCTCCGTTCGTTGCCCCTGAAGTCCATGTAGTCTTGGCCCCCTACGTTCCCGTGGCCACGGCGGTCGGGAAGCTGTTGACTCACCTGGCCGACGGCCAATTCTTGGGCATAACCATCAGCTACGAAGGCGAGATTGCCGAATATGACACCCGTTCTCTGCAGGCCGCCGTTCTGGCCGGGTTGATGGAGCCGATCACTACGGGTCAAGTGAACCTGATTAACGCGCCGGTGCTGGCCAGGGAACGCGGCCTGAACATTACTGAGCAACACAACACCTCGGCTCAAGAATATTCCAGCCTCGTCAGCGCAACCATCGAGACCACCGAGGGAAAGATCACCTTGGCGGGAACATCCCTACGGAACGAGCCGCATATCGTGAAGATCGACGATTACTGGCTGGATATCGTGCCTACGACTCCGTACATGCTGTTCGTGGACAACCAAGACCAGCCGGGGTCGATCGGAGCGGTAGGAATGATTGCCGGCCGCCACAACATCAACATCAGCTTCATGGAAGTTGGCCGCCTGGCTCTCAGAGGCCGGGCCATGATGGTGATCGGGCTGGATGACCCAGTCCCGCCTGAGGTGATTGCTGAGATTCAAGACCTTGGCCATATATACAACGTAAGGCTGGCGCACCTGGGCCACTTATAAGGCACCGGAGCGCCAACACCTAGGAGATAGGTAACATGGGCGACAAGATCGGGATCATGGGCGCGGGAGCCCTAGGGAGCTATGTTGGGGCCTTCTTGAGCAAGATCGGCGAAGACGTGACCTTTGTGGACATGTGGCCGGAGCACGTTGAGAAGATGCGGGCCGACGGTCTCCACGTTACCGGCAGTCAGGGCCCGTTCACCGTGCCGGTGAAGGCCATGCACCTGACAGAAGCCCAGAACATCTCGGTCCCTTTCGACTGGGTCTTTATATCAGTTAAGTCTTACGACACCGAATGGGCCACTCATTTCATCAAGCGTTACGTTCGTGAAGATGGCTTCTTCGTCTCCCTCCAGAACTGTTGGAACGATGTCCCAATGGGCGAGATCGTCGGGTCCAACCGGCAGCTAGGCTGCATCGCATCCCATATCGAAGTCGCGCTTTGGGAGCCGGCGTTGGTTACCCGCGGCGGCGCGGTGGGAAGGGACTCGGGCCACACAGTATTTCGAGTGGGTGAGCAGGACGGGCGCATCTCGCCGCGGGCCGAGAAAGTCGCCGCGTTGCTGGACAATATCGACGGCGCCTACGCCTCAGACAACCTTTGGGGTGAGCGCTGGGCCAAGCTCTCCCAGAACTCCATGGGTAACGGTCTGTCCGCCTCCACTGGTCTGGGTTCCCAGCAAATGGCAGAAGACCCTCGTTGCCGGATGATCCGCATAAATTTGGCCAAGGAAGCCGCCAAGGTCGGCTTGGCCATGGGCTTGAACGTTGTTGCTATCCAGGGTGTGCCCGCCGCGACGTGGGCCGACGCCGATAAGGGAGACGTGTTTGAGGAGTTGGACGGCTTCATGTCCGCCCACGGCGGCCGGGTCAACTGGCTGGCATCGATGGCCCAAGACGTGTACAAGGGACGCCGCTCCGAGATCAATCTGATGAACGGCCTGGTTGCCCAGAAGGGCCGCGAGATGGCCGTCCCCACTCCCTTCAACGACGCCGTGATCGAGGTCATGAACGGCATCGATGACAAGACGCTGGAGCAGAGCGATGTCCACCTGGACCGCATCTTAAAGGCGATCGGGCAATAGTCGTAGGAGCGATGTTTTCGGAGGTGATTATTTGATCATCAAAATAGAGCCGGCCGGTTTCTTCATGCATACCGTTATATTGATCGCCAACTTGGAGAACCCCGATCCGGAAGACCAAGATATCAGGGAGTACTTGGACGCTAATGAGTTGGAGCCCAAGTACCGCAGCGAGGGAGACTTTGAAGGGCGTAATAGCGAGTCTATGCAATTCGGCGGGTGCTACCTGGGCAAGCATACCGGTGAGATCAGTCTTATTCAGCAGCGGTATGTGGAAGCAGAGATCGTCGCTTATGAGATCAACCGCCACCTTGGCGAGTCCGACCAGCCTGTGGAGATTCCCGATGACCGGCGCGAAGGCGCTGTGGCTGAGTTACTGAAGACCTTCAACAACGACGACGCTTTCAGGAAGATGGACGACGGAAAATATGAAGTCGCCCTGGATGGGGTAAAGGTCCGTGAGGCAGCCAGGAGCTTGCTGGCGAGTTGATCCCATAGAATGATCAATGAACGAAAAAGAGGCCCTTTCCGGTCACTCGGAAAGGGCCTCTTTTATCTTGCGGGGTGGAGCGGGTGATGGGAATCGAACCCACATGGCCAGCTTGGAAGGCTGGAGCTCTACCACTGAGCTACACCCGCCTGCGATTACACCAGAATTATAGTGGCTACAGGTGCGACGTGCTAGACCGCAGGTAACTCAGTCTGGAGATTTGATTAGAATCGTCTCGAAATCGTGATACATGAACATAGGAGTTGAATGATGCCGCTGGTAAGAAAGCAGTATCCAGACATAGCCCCTGCGGGCCCCACATACAGCCGGTCCGTGATTGCCGGCAACATGATGTTTATTTCCGGGTGCACCGCCCGGGGAACCGATTCCCAGGGAAAGTCCATGCTGGAGCAGCTTGATGTTACCCTGGGCCGGCTGGTGGCCGTGGCTGCGGCGGAAGGCGCCGGCCCCGGCAGCTTCGCAAAGATAACCTGCTTCGTGACCAGCATCGCAGATTATCAGTTGGACTCGGACAGGCTGAAAGAGTTATTCGCCACGCATTTTCAGGAGCAATACCCGGCCAACTCCCTGATCGAGATAAGCGCCTTGGCCGAGCCGGGCCTGGACGTTGAGGTAGAAGCGGTTGTGATACTGGAGTAAGGACTCTTCCCCAGCTTTAAGTCCTTGCGCCCCCAACTGTCATTCTGTGGAGTGCCGGAGGCCGATGAAGAATCTGACAATTAGGACTTTGGCAGACCCTTCGTTTCACTCAGGGTGACATTTGGCGGGCATCGATCATTGGAGGAACTTAAGATGTTTCCGTGTGAGTCCTTTACCTCCGCAGAGGCGTAATAACCAACAACGAGCTATTACAAGGTGACCCGCTTATCTATGGGAGAGATAATTGGCAAGGCCTTGGTCTTCATCCCCGTGTTGGTGGCAATCGTGGTTTTGGCTGTGATCTACGTGCCTCAATTGGGTCAGCCCACGTTAAAATTGGGGGCCAAAACGGTTACCGTCGTCGATTTGTCAGCTAGCGGCGCAACCTCGCCCGACGGCACACGAGACCTCAAGATAATCACCATACTGGGCCGCGATGGAATCCCGGTAATCCGGGACCCGGTTTTCGGCAACAGTGCCACGGCGAGAGACCATATGGAACCGAACGAGAGGGTGATCGGGGTGTCCATCAACGGCGAAAGCCATGCCTATCCTCTAAATCTGATGTCGTGGCACGAGATAGTTAACGACACCGTGGTGGGAAAGCCGATAGCAGAGGGGTGGAGCACACTTTTGGGGTGTAAGGCAAGCTGATTATGAACTCTCTGATGATGTACGGCCTCCAGACCAATACTTTATGGAGCCAGTTTTTGAGCCAAGGCGTTAAAGGCCCATTGGTCAACGGGAACCTGGAGATCGTTCTCGCAGTCCAGACCAGTTGGCAGCAATAGGTGAACCTCCACCCGGACGCGTAGGTCCTGGACAAGGGCGGGAGTTACGGCAGCGACGTTTATAACGGCTACTACAATGGCCGGTTGACGGGGATTATCGTCGAATCTAACAAGGACCGAAGGCTGCCCAAGAAAGAGCTGGTTATAGGGATGACCGTGTCCGGAAGCGCCAAGGCCTATCCCTTCAGCGCCATCTCCCAGGAGACGGTCATCGATGGCCATTTCACGGGCGAGGAAGTTGCCATCCCATTTTATCCCACGTCCGAGAGCGGCGCGGCTTTTGTGTGGTGGCTGAAGGGCAAATTTCTGAGCTTTGAGCCGGCCGGGCGGGCGTTTATGCGGGACCGGGAGACAAGAAATCTATGGCAGGCGTTGACCGGCCAAGCCGTTGAGGGCGAGTTGTCTGGGGAACGGCTCGAACGGCTGTCGTCCCATTACTCATGCTGGTTTGCTTGGAGCGATTTCCATCCCCAGACGGAGCTTTACGGCGCCGCCACTGGCTAGGGTCTCGCCAGGAACTCGGCTGCGGTATTGACCCGGCGGCCCCACCATTCGGGGCCTTCCCGCACGTACTTCCACTCAGGATTTTGCACCGTGTCCCTAAGTCCCGCCATAACCTCGCGGAAGACTGGGGCGTCAGCCTCGGCGAACTCGAAGTACCCGACGAAATCGTAGCTCCCTCCCAGGCCGTAGCCGTCGGGGGAGTGGACCAGCCGGCGGTTGATGCCGGGGACGCCCATGGCTGAGGCCAGGGCGTGGCCCTTGACCACCATCTCCTCGTTCTCGTCGTAACGGGGCAGGAAGAAACTCTCCCGGTGGAGGAAGTCCATCTGCCACCAGTCGTCGGTCTTGTTCATGGGAGTCACTGCAGCCAGCGGAAATTTCTCGCCGGATCCGGGCGGCATGGCGTGGGCGTAGGCGAATTCGGACATAGCATGGCTGGTGTAACTGCGTGGCCGCATCACCCCGGCTAAGGTTTCGACTGAGCCGCCCGCGGCCTTCACTAGCTCGCGCAGTCCGTTCTCGTATCCTTTGATCGGTTCTAGGGTGGTGCACTCCAGCCGGATCAGACCATGGGATTCGGAAACCGCCGTATGGGCGATCTGCTGCTCGGTGGTAGACCCGGACTCAGCCCGCAGCAATTGGAACCGCCCCCGCGCGAAGGCCTCATCCGACGGCGGACCGTTAACCCCGTGCACGTTCTCCATCCCTTGCCCCAGCAGATCAATGGCCTCAGCCAAC
>VFHF01000210.1 GCA_009392095.1 SAR202 cluster bacterium | reverse complement strand
ATATGCGGTGGAAGAGTCCCGGGCCGAGCGGTTAAGCCGTTGGGTGGCCGTCGGGAGAAGGCCCTTGGCGCTATCGTCTAGTTGGTACCCTTCCAAACCGATACCGTACCTGCGACTACACCCAGCCGACCGAACACCACCGGCGCGCCCGTGAAGGCCAAAGCAGCGTAGACCAAGCTGCCGATTAACCGTCTTTGACCAGGCTTCACCGCCGTCGTTTGGCAGTTGATTTCATTGGGGATATCCACCAGAATATTCACCGCTCCAGTGTATAGGTCAGCTCAGCGCCGGGACTGTCATCTTGGATGAACATCCAGTCGTGGAACTCAAGACCCATAGCCGCATGACATTATGCAAGAATAGTGTCAGTGGTCATTCAAATAAATGAGGCGAACGGTCGATTTTTTGTTGGGAAACAGGTCAATCTTCTCTGCAGTTCCCTTTCGATTGAGTTCAGCGCTATAGAATCGTAACGATGGCATTTTCCACAAGGCTTCCTGTAGGGGACCTAAATCTCAGAGACTTGGTCTGGTGCGGCATGTTATCGGCCCTGGCCGCAGCGGTCGTAGTGGCGTTTTTGGGGCCGGCGGTTGACCATCACTACGCCGAACGCCAGCACGACCACTCGCACCTCTTCTTAACCGACACCGCAGCCGGCGCCGGGCATCCGAAGCTACATCCTTTTGAACGGCCTCATTCCCACAGTGAGTCCACCACCCTACAGACTCTGCAAGACGAAATCTTCTACCAGCCTTCCAATGGCGCACGCGGCGAATCGGGTACCACATTCGTCGCGGCCGGCATAAATGATGGCCTAACCCATCCGATACACCGCTTAGACACCGCGTCCTTCCCGTTGATTGCCGACGATGGCGGGTATAACGAAGCCTACATCGCTCCTCCCACGAGACCTCCCCGGGCTTAGCCCCAGTCCCATTCCGTCTTTTCCAACGCTCGCCCGGCCCGGCCGAACCCGTGGTCTGCCGTACTACACCTATACGTTGAGATATGTTTCGTGCCAAGACGAAAACCCGACTTTAGTCATGCGGAGAATAGATCAATTGGCGATAAAAATTGGGGCGTTGCTCGGAATAATACTGCTCGTAGCTGCAGCCGCGGCCTCACCGCTGGGGCCGGACCAGGTGTCGGCGAATGGGGCGACCCGCCTCATCGTCAACGACGTTAAAGAGGGGCCTTACCTCTTTCGGGTCGGAGTATTGCCGGGCAGCCCGAAGGTGGGGAACCTACATCTGAGCATACTCATCCAGTCCACCGAAAGTGAGGAAATCATCAGTGACGGCCAGATGATCATCCAGGCTACCGGCCCCGAAGCGGGAATGAACGCAGGACCGGTCCGGGCGATCAACTCCCCGCTGAACCCCCAGGTGTTTGACGCCGATATAACCCTGACAGCTCTCGGGGCTTGGACCATGACCTTGGAGACCGTAAGCGAGTTGGGCGAAGCCACCTTGGTTGTGCCTCTGCAAGTAACGGAGGCGGGGCGATTTAACCTACTGATAGTGGTTGTCATTGTAGGGCTAGTAGTGGCGATCGGCTCCTTGGGCTGGTCCCAGATGCAACAACGCAAACGAACAGACTGAACAAACCAATGGAGATTCTGATGAACACCAAGAAACTGAAACTCACTGGCCTTTTGCTGGCCGTGGGCCTAATCGCAACAATCGCTGGGGCAGCGTGTAGCGGCGGCGATCCCCAAGAGCTGGACATTGAAGTTAGGATCGACCACGGGGTAATGAACCCTGAAACCATCGAGGTTATACAAGGTGACATGGTCACCCTGAAGATACTGGCCGACGAAGGAGGCGAGTTCCACCTTCACACATATGATATTGAAATGGACATCGAAGCCAGCTCGGAAACCGACTTCTTTTTCGTCGCCGAAGCCACAGGCCGCTTCAAAATAACCTACCATCCTCAAGATGAAAGTGAGCACAATGAAGAAGAAAATGGGCACAATGAAGAAGAAAGGGAAGGGGAGGAGGAACATGACCAACGATATGAAGCAGAGGAGATCAAAGTAGGGTTCTTAGAGGTCCAGCCCAGGTAGGCGCCAAATGCCTTCTCTGCCTTGAGAAAACCGATTGATTGCAAACTTTGGATGGGTAGCCAACATGTCTATATTAAAAATCTTGCTCCCCGCCGCAGCCGCGGCGGGGAGTCTAGTGGCCTGGCCGGCCTACGCCCACGGCTTCGGTGAGCGCACGGAACTGCCGGTGCCTCTAGGATTTTTCCTCATCGGCGCCGCATTGGCTGTGGCACTTTCTTTCGTCTTCATCAGCGTATTGGTCAAGGTCAGCGGAGAAGCGGGATATTGGCGGCTCAACCTGATTGGTACCCGCTGGTCTCGAATAGCCCTGACATCCTCAGTGACGCTCCTGCCGGTCAAGCTTCTGTCCGTGTTCTTGTTGGGTCTGGTCGTTGCGGCCGGGTTCGGCGGTGACTCCAGCTCAATGCTCAACTTCAGTCCCACCTTCGTTTGGATCATCTGGTGGGTTGGCATGTCCATCACCGTGGCATTGGTGGGGAATATATGGGCTTTGCTCAACCCGTGGAAGATAGTGTTCGGCTGGTCAGAAGGTGTTTACCGGCTCGCGCGACCCGGCCAAAATCTGTCTCTGGGTCTGAAGTATCCAGCCAAATTTGGCATTTGGCCTGCGCTGGTATTGTTCGGCTTGTTTACTTGGATCCAAGACGCCTATCCCAAGACCGACGTTCCCACGCAAATCGCCATCATGGTGGTGGTTTACTCGGTTATCACTCTGGGGGGAATGCTCGTCTTCGGCAGGCATCAGTGGTTGCGAAAGGGAGAAGCATTCACGGTCGTATTCGGCCTGTTGACCCGGTTCTCAGTCACGGAAATCCGGGTGAAGGACCAAGGGTCATGCCAGGTCTGTAGCGCAGATTGCAGGGACCTGGATGCGGAGTGCATAGACTGCTACGAGTGTTTTCAGCGTTCCGGCGACCGGGAGATCAATCTGCGGCCATTTGCCATCGGACTGGGGCGGAACGAACCGGTGACGAACGACGTTTTGGCTCTGGTGGTCTTGATGTTGGCCACGGTTACCTTCGACGGGTTCAGCGCCACCTCGGCCTGGGCGGAGTTCCAGACGTGGGTGGTGGGCCTGTTCGGCGTGGGAGGAGGCCAGGTATTCAACAGTCTGGTTTTGGCTGATACTTTGGGGATTGTGTTAGTACCAGTAGGCTTCTTCTTAGTCTATCTGTTCTTTGCCAAGCTCATGGCCGGCTCGGTTGATGGCCAGATCGGGGCAGTGGATATGGCCAGGATTTTTGGTTTTTCTCTGATTCCCATCGCTTTGGCCTACAACATCGCCCATTTCATAACATTGTTGCTGATCCAGGGGCAGTTGATCATCCCACTGGTGTCAGACCCATTCGGCACGGGATGGGACCTATTCGGGACCGTCGATTATTCGCTGAACATCAGCATAATCAATGCACGGATACTGTGGTTCCTCTCCGTGGCGCTGATTGTATTGGGTCATGTTCTAGCCGTTTACCTGGCGCACCGGGTTGCTGTCCGTATGTTCGCCAACCGGGCCTTGGTCCTGAATAGCCAGTACCCCATGCTAACGCTGATGGTGGTGTACACGGTCATCAGCCTCTGGATCATCGCCCAGCCCATAGTGCAATAGGCGGGTGTCTTCCTCACGCCATAGGCCGTCCTTTGACGCTGCCCTCGGCTATCGATCATCGGCAGGATTAGGCCGACTTGCAACGGAAAGACACTATTGTTCCATAGCGTTGCAATGCCATGCCTATACCGCTATTCCTCAACCCAGCGCTTACGGTGTCATGCGTGAACCGGAACCCCAGTCGGATGGTATGCCGATGAGGTTCGGATCCAAATCTTCTACTGAAGCTTGGCCGCAATAAGCCATCGCACGGTCTACTTCCTCCCGCATCAGTTCCAGTACTCCGTGTACTCCGTTGGCACCGTCCACGGCCAAACCCCAGAAAAGAGGCCGCCCGATGGCTACTGCCCGGGCGCCAAGGGCTAACGCCTTGATAACATCACTACCTCGGCGTACACCCGAATCAAGGTAGATTTCGGCCTGGCCCTTCACTGCATCTGCGATCTCCGGTAGCATCTCGATAGCTCCCATGGTCATGTCCAATTGGCGGCCGCCGTGGGTAGAGACTTGGATGCCGTTGACACCAGATTCAACTGCCACATGGGCGTCCTCGGCGGTCCGGATGCCCTTCAGAACCAAGGGCAGTTGGGTCAGACCCCTTAGCCAGTCCAACTCCGACCAGGTGAGAGGCTCAGTACGGGAAACGTCCCACCCTGGGGTCTCATCGGTGCCGCTGATTTCGTTTCGGGGCCGGTCCATCCCCCGGAAATTCCCTAGCTCGTGCGTCCTGGTCGTGTTGTTGCGCAGATCCCTTTCCTTGGGGCTAGGGACCGGCGTATCTACAGTCAAAACAATCGCCTTGAATCCGGCTTCCTCGGCCCGGTGTACCAGCATCTCCGTCAGTTCGTAGCCTCGGTGGTAGAGCTGGAACCACAAAGGGCCGGATGCTGCTTGGGAAACCTCTTCCATGCTGCAGTTAGACGAGGTGCTTAACATCATCAAAGTGTCGGACATCCCTGCCCCCCGAGCGGTGGCCACCTCACCTTCTGGATGCGCCCGCATGTGGCTACCCGCCGGTGCTAGCACAACCGGCATGCTTATCTTCTCGCCCAAGACCGTGGTCGAAAGATTCCTTTCCTCGACGGTCCGCAAAAAGCGGGGGCGCAGGGTCAGTGCTTCGAAGGCCGTCCGATTGCGCCGGGTAGTGAACATGTCCATGGCACCGGCGTCGATGGTGTCCCAGTCATTGTGGGGTAGGGTAAGCTTCGCTCTCTCCTCATAGTCGTAGAGGTTGATTGGGTCGTTGCTCATGGCTTCCTCCTTGGCAATAGCAAAAGGCGGTCAGCCGCAATCCTATGGCGGACTACACGCCCTGTCAAACGAAATCATTTCGCGGAGGTTTAACACTTTTAGAAGACCCAGCCGAAAGGGGCCAGCAAGCCCGTGCCCAAAAAGACAATCGCAACCCAACGTGCTGGTAAGGAGCGCTGATCTGTTGCTTGTACTATTTCAGTTAAGGATCAGTTAACACGTGGGCAATGACGTATTGACCCAGGCTCCTGTTTTCAGTGAAATCCCCGATGTTCAATCCTTCGCCGAAGGCAATCACAGGAATGTCGAGTTCGTGGGTCGACCCGTGGCTACGGAGCCTCTGAGGAAATGCCACTTCCGACGGGTCTCCAAATACAACGTCATGCGCTCCCAAGGCCATGATGTCGCCGATACGCTCCGGCATCAGCTTGAAGCGTCTGGCCGCTTCTTGCCGTGACAATGCTTCTTCGACTCCATATACGTTCCGAAGGACCTCAAGAGCAGGCTCAGGATTGTCGGAACGGCCTTCAAGATGGATGTAGATGCACCCGCCAAGGTTGGAATGGTGCACCGTGTATTGGTCTTTGATGATCGGTATTGCCCGTGCTTTGATCCCCGCCTGAGCCAAGTTATCTGGTAAGTGGAGCATGCGGGTTTTTGTGGACATACCGTGGTCAGCCGTAACCAGAAAATTCGCGTCTGGTAAAGCGTCCACTAACTTCCCGATGCCCTCATCTAACAGGGCGATATGGCGGGCCGATTCCGGTTCGTCCGGAGCATATGAATGCATCGCATAATCAGTGGTCGTTAGGTATACCAGGTCGAAATCTTGTTGCGACAGAATGAAAAGCCCGGCGTCTAACACCCAACGGTTCACTTCCAATGAGTAGATTTGTGGCGGCGCTCCAACACCGTTCACTACCCAGTCGGGCGGTTGCTCCGAGGAAACGCTCACCGTTGTGCCGTTGCTGAGAAGCCGGCGAAGTTTGTCCTTGGCGGTGACTAAGAGTGAGCGCAGGCCCAGGCCGGCGGCTCGTTCGAACATGGTCTCAGCCTTGATGTATTCCGCCGACTCCATGTAGTGCTCACCACCGCGCTCATGGTCCAACCAGTAATTCGAGGTGATGCCGTGGCTCTCGGGATAGCTGCCGGTGACTAGCGATACGTTGTTTACGTTGGTGACCGACGGCATAATTCCTCGGACGCTAAGCCTCGACCCCGCTTTGGCTAACTCCTGCAGCCTCGGCGCTGGGCACACATCGAGATACTCCGGGTCGAGACCATCGATCATGATCACTATCGTCGTCTTCATAGGCTTGATATTCGCTCGCTTATTAATTCCATAGCGGCACGGATTCTACTACGTTTGGCACAACAGACCGATTATTCGACGTGAGATTCAACTGAGTACACAATCCCCAGGCCGTTTGACTGTGGGTAAGGCCTGCATCCCGTTCTGGCATAATGTGCCCAATGCTACGCACAGTCTTATCCAATATCCTGCCTCTGGTCCGCAACATAAACGGATACTACGTTCGGCATTTTTTATGGGTATTGAGTCTCGGGATCCTGGTTGTGGTCATCGCGGTGTTAAAATGGATCGGCAGCAACGACTCAGACGCCATTGAAACCACACTCCGTTGTAGAGACTGTGCCGAAACCTCGGTCGCTTTGGTGATTGACGGCGACACTTTGGAGACCGGCCAGGGTCGGGTACGTTTATTCGGTGTAGGAGCTCCTGAATCTGGCGAACGTTGCGCTGCAGAGGCCACCGCCCGACTGAATGACCTCGCTGGCGACTCAGTTAGGCTGCAAAATGGCCCTAGATTGTTCGATCGGGTTGGCCGTATGCTGGCCTACGTTTACACGGAAGATGGTTTCAGCATAGACGAAGTCCTGGTTCGGGAAGGCTTGGCTGAGGCCTGGACCAGTGACGGCCAGCACCGTAGTCTTCTTGTGGCCTTGGAGAGCGATGCTAGAAGGGATAACACCGGCTGCCTGTCGGACGACAGCAACGCAACTGGCTGATCACCCCCATCGAAAGTTAGGTTTCCGGGCGGCGTGGTTAGGCGGATGATGCTGTCGGAACTTCCGCGTTTGGTGCAGTGAGTTCTGCAGTGTCAGGTCGATTGACCGTTATGCCGAGACAGACGCCGATGTCGATTGTTTTTATATTATCTTTCGGATTTTCCAACTGAGCCCGCGCGAATTCTGTTTCGGCGCCGCTACAAAAGAACGGCGCCAATTCTTTAGATGCGGTTCCTTAGTCTTCGATCTCCAAAATCATCTCGATCTCGATACAGGCCTGATTCGGCAGGGCGCTCATGCCCACGGCGGACCTGGCATGGGCCCCGGCGTCCCCGTAAAGCTCGCTGAGCAGGTCGGTCGCTCCATTGGCAACAAGGGGTTGTTGGCCGAAATCCGGGGTGCAGTTGACCATGCAGAGCAACTTGGCCACCTGCTTTACCTTGTCCAAGTCGCCAATCACGGCTTTTGCGTCGGACAAACAGGCGAGGACAGCGCCCTTGGCGCCTTCGTAACCTTGCTCGACAGAGATATCCGCGCCCAGCTTGCCACGATGTTCCGCCCCGGCAGTGTGCCCGCCGACGAACAGAAGGTTTCCAACCAGCACTGCTCCAGCCCGGCCGGGGGGAGGCGTGCCAGCAGCCGGTAACTCTAGTCCCATCGCTTTCAGTTTGTTCTCGATCTCCATGATATTTCTCCTCTGTCTGTGAATTTTTCGGGCGAACGAACGATAATCTAGTGTTATCTAGGCCATACTTCGGTCAATGAAGTGGCCAGCCAATGGGCCAGGGCGGCATTGACCTCTGCCGGTTTTTCCTGGGCAATCCAGTGTCCGGCCTTCACTTCGCTGATTGCCAGGTTGGAGCAATGATCGCGCATCGGCTGAGTTAGGTTAGACCTTGTGCACTCGCAGGTAAAGTCATATTCTGCGGCGATAAATAGGGTGGGCATCTCCAACGTGCCGCCGTTCACGGCCCGATCAGCATATGCAGCGTTGGCGTCGTGGTTCATGTAATAGGAACTGGGACCGAAAAATCCGTTTCGGGTCAGGGAGGCGGCGTAAGCGGCAAGGTCGGCCTCACTAATCACTTCGGGGTCGCGCGGGACGTCCGGCGGTTCCGTTGCGCCCCGGAACCAGCCCCCGTTCGCGCGCACATAGGCGGTGCGCGAGGGTTTGCCGATTCCGGCCGGGTCACCGCTGCGAAATAAGGCTTTGATGGCCTTGGTTGGGTCGGCGTTAAAGGGCGCGATGGCGGCGGCGAAGTTTTCTTCGTAGTAGCGTTGGTACTCCCACTGGCCCACCGGAAACTCGTCCTCCGGGTAAACTTCCCGGTCGATCAGGCCCACTAACGCGTCCAGCCCCCGTTCCAACGTGTAGTAGGGCACCGAGAGGTTGGCCACGCCGTGACACCGTTCTGGATGATGGCTGGCGATGCTCCAGACCACCGGCGATCCCCAGTCATGGCCGACCCAGACCGTTTTCCCCGCGCCTAGAGCGTCCTGAAGACCAATCATATCGGCGACTATCGATTCCAGGGCATAGTCTTCATGCCGGCTGTAGACGGTGGAACGGCCGTATCCGCGCATGTCTGGCGCGATGGCCCGGAAGCCCATGGCGGCAAAACAGGGGAGCTGATGCCGCCAACTGATCGACAGCTCCGGCCACCCGTGCACGAAAATAATCAGTGGGCCATCTTCCGGTCCTGCCGCCAGGTAGAAGGTCTGATGGTCCCCGGTTGTGGCAACGTGTTCTGTGACGTCAGTTGAAATCATGTCTCAGTTCTCGTCGGTGAGATTGTGACCGCGTGCGACCGAGTGATGATAACCACGGAAGGAGGCACCGGCAATCAAACGTTTTAAGGGCTTCCGGCGGACCGGCCACCATCGACCATGTACACACCACCGGTGCAATAACTGCTGTCGTCGCTAGCAAGGAACATCATCAGCCTCGCCACTTCCTCGGGGTTCCCATAGCGCTGCAGGGGGATACGTGCAGAATAGGCTTGTTTGGTCCTCTCCACAGTTACCTCCGAATCATCCGCCGCCGCGACCCGCATCTCTTCCAAAGAGCGCATCATACGGGTCTCGATTGGCGCCGGATTCACGGTGTTCACCCGGATGCCCATGGGGGCGCACTCCAGAGCGGCCGTTCGCATCATGCCGATGACTGCATGCTTGCTGGTGGTGTATGCCGACATTCCCGCAGTTCCGCCGATCCCGGCGGTGGAGGAGGTGATCACGATGCTACCGCCGCCGCGCTCACGCATGACTGGAATCACATATTTAAGACCCAGCCAGACTCCGGTGACATTGACGGCGATGACCTGTTCGAAGACGTCGATGGGATAGTCGGATATCGGGGAGACCATGCCCTCTATTCCAGCGTTCGCTAGGTAGATGTCGAAGCCGCCCCAACGGTCGACGGCTGTCTTCACATAGCTTTCGACTTGTTCGGGTTGGGTAACGTCAGCGACGATGTAACTGGCTGATTCCTCTCCGATGGACTGCACGACAGCCTGGAGGGCAGCCTCGTCGCGGTCGACTAATGCGACCCGGGCACCTTCCGCAGTGAATAGCCGGGCGGCCGCCTGGCCGATCCCTCCAGCCCCTCCGGTGATCAAAGCGGTTTTTCCTGATAGGCGTGCCATATTTCACTCCTCTTGCAGGTGTAAGTTCGGGCGGCCTTAGAGCTTGATGGCTTGTTAGTTGGGCCACCGGAGCCGCCATTATGCCAGAACTTCTATTCGGGCGGCCCTGGTCTTAAAAAAGCCCCCTCGGCGGAGGGGGCTTTTTAGCGATAAAACTTGAAGGGGTTCCCAAACTACTTGAACTCTGGAATCACCTTGTCTGTGAGTATCTGCATGGTCTTCGTGACCACCTCGCGCGGGACGGATGAGGTCCAGTTGACCTCGAACATGATCTCATCGGTGCCGTATTGCTCTCGCAGTACATGGATCTTGTCCACCACCTCTTCCGCTGTTCCGAACAGGTTCACTTCCTGGGTTGTTTCAGGGCTAGCCGAGCCTGCGTCGGTGCTTCCTATGCCCATTCGCCCAGAGAAATACAGCCTGGCCAGCTTCATCAGCTCTTCGCTCTGTTCTTCGGCTTGCTCTGCAGTGTCGGCCAGTAGCGTCGGTATGCGGACCACGGTAGTCGGCTCGCCTGGGTGCCCGGCATCTTTCCAGGCTTTCCGATAGCTCTTCACGTCTTCTAGCAGGATCGTCGTGCCCCGGAGATTGTGGGTGGAACTTCCAGCGCCGATGGCTATCTTATAACCCATCTTTCCCATGGGAACGAAGCTCTCCTGGCTATCCACGGGCAGCAGCATCTCGGGATAGGGCTTCTGGTAGGGCTTTGGGATAGAGAGATATGGCTCGTAGAACGCTGGGTAGTTGTAGTACTTACCTTCGAACCCGGAGAAGTGGTCCTCCGTCCAGAGCTGTTTCATGACTTCCAGGAACTCAAAGAAGTAATCACGGCGCTCGTCTGAACCGCGAGACCGCGCTCCCGCGCCGTATATGAAACGGCCCTGGCTGACCTGATCGACTATCGAGACCTGTTCAGCGGTCTGGAAGGGGTCATCCAACATCAGGTTGTCGAACGCGTACCGTTCATGGGGAAGCGCTCTTTCCGATAACTCTTCACCGGCGAGCTTCATCAAAGGCCGGTGGATGGAAGAACCGATCTTGATGTTCTTGGTGCGGGCAGCAATCACCGCAGCCAACATAAGTACCTGAGGGTCCATGCTGGCCTGTTTGGAAAAGTGGCCTCCGCCGAGCCAGATGTAATCCCAGCCCATGGCTTCGACCGCATCGACCTGTTCGAAGTTCTTGGTGTAAGCCTCAGATTCGAGCATCTCCCCGTTTTCGTATTTGGGGTCCCAAGGCATCGTGCCGCCGGCGTACAAGGCATTCCAGGTATCGAATAACCCAAAGTCCATGATGTCTCCTTGTGGTCCTTTCGCGGCATTGATCCCGGTACGGTCCAACAGCCTTGAAAGAGTATTTCCGAAATTACTTGGCTATTCTAGCGCAATCTGGCCGTGTTGGCATTTGTGCTAGCCAAGGCTGTCATAGGGCTCAGTCTCGGAATTAAACGTGGTTTCGCAACATGAGCTCCCGGGGATCTGGGTTCAGATAAGTCTGCTGCTTGACCCATTCTGGAACTGGATGTCTGTTTAAGTGATGTCGCAACAGAGTAATCGGTACTACCAGGGGTAAGAACTCTTGGCGATACTGGTCGATCACTTCAACCATTTCGCGCTTGTCGTGGCTATCCAGGTACTTTTTTAGATAGCCCATGATGCGCTGTAGTACGTTGGAGTGTTTACGGTTGGTAGAGACCTTCCGACATAGATGTTAACTGGACACCTTTTTGGTTCGGAACATTCGCAGGAATCATGCCTTGGGTGGTGATTGGAATTTATCTGTTCGGTGCTGGCAGTGGCGACGGTGGCCCCCCAGGCTTCGTCTATGGGATCTTTGGCTCTATATTCTTATTCTTTAACGTCTTTGCTATCAACATGGTGCTCCAATAAAAAAAGTCGGACCCTGGCACGATTATCTTTTTGGTGAGCGGGTTTACATTTTGTTGAGTTTAAGCTCTAAATCCGTCCTTGCATGGCAGGCGTTTGCAGGGATTTTACGGATGGTCTGAACCTTTGAGATTCGATGGTACTAGACGGAACCTACTTAAGGATTTCGCCTGGGTGCAGAATCGGAACAGGATAGAATACAACAGGAAATGGCAAGATTGGACAATCGTGTTCCGATTTCAAATCCGCTATGCATCGTGACGAGCGGGGTAGGTGGGTTCGACTCCCTCGCACTCTCGCCAGACAGTGTTAGGCACGAAATAGACTGATTTCAGCCAACAAGAAAGCCCCCAACTGTAATGGTAGGGGGCTTTGTTTTGAATCGAATGGTCACGAATCTTTTCGGGCCTAGAATGAGTGATGCCGAAGGTCAGAGTCGAACCGACGCGGGGTCACCTCCACCGCTAGGATTTTTTACCGGTAGTCCGCTCTTCTCCCATTCAGAATAAGAGCCATCAAATAATTTGACGTCAAACCCCAGTTGCTTAAGCATCTGATATCCGACCGCAGCCCGAGCCCCAACTTTGCAATAGGTCACAATAGTATTAGAACCATCGATTTTGGCTTCTTCAATTATTCGGCGTGCTTCATCTTCACCACAGAGCAATTTGCCATCTCGACCTACTAAGGCCTGCCAAACAACGTTGATTGCGCCCGGAATATGTCCAGGGATTTGGTCAGCATCACTTCGCCCTTCAAATTCTTCAAGACTACGTGTGTCAACTAACGTTAAACCCTCGGTATGGGAAACGTATTCGAGGCTAGCTCTAACAGCGGGGTTTATGTGAGACGTGAACTGCCTTTCTGTCCTAGGCACTGGCCGATAGAAAACCTCTCTGTCTTGTGCCTTCCATTCATCGTAAACTATATCCATTATGTGGGTATCATTTCGGCCTAAATACTCCAAAATCCATGCAACAAACGCGGAATTCCTTCCGTCGTAACCGTCATACAAGATGGGTGTAATAAAATCACCCAACCCAGCAGCCCCGAATAAGTCTGAGAGTTCGTTTGGCGAAAGCAATTCGCCCTGCGGGTTGCGTAGCTTCGGGGGCGGCACATTTACTGCATGTTGCAGGTGTCCCATCAAATGCCGCATCGAGTAACGGGTGTCGATGATCAGGAAGTTGGGATCACTTATACACGAGGCAACCCAATCGGCCGAGACATATGTTGTCATCTATACCTCTGTCCCGTATGTATCACTAGTTCAAATAGCCACTGGAATTTCCGCGCCTTTGTGGCGATCGGCAAATCGGATAAAGAATCTGTGCCGGTCCGTGCCTCTAATCGTAAGAATCGACTTGAAAACGATAGAGCTGTTTGCGAATGATTACAGAATATGTTTCACAAAGCGTCGGTAGGAACATTCGATTCCTCAACGCCAAGTAGGCCAGAGTCCGCTAACCGATAACCTCTAGCTCTGTTGAAACTTCGTTGGCATGCCGGATTGTCTGGGTAACCGGGGAGCCCTCTACAGCAAGTCGAAAGATGTCTCGTAGTGTTTCTTCATCCGCATCAGCTCGGACGAAGGCCTTTGCGCTGATTCTGCCGTATCCCGGATTTCCTTCTTCTTCTACACCTGCCCACTTTCGGATATTATCGAAATAACCGTCTACCGCTATTTCCAAATCGTGAACCCTGACACCACGTTTGGTAGCGTTAACGATGTAGCCTACGGTTATACAACTACCCATGGCTGATAACAGTTGCTCGTGAGCGCTCGCAGCTACATCGGTTGCCGTCAGGTCACCGGGTTCATCCATTTCGGCAACGTGATTTCGCATGTAGGCTTTAGCTCTCATTCCCCCCTGCCACACTACTCTGGATTTCCACGGTCCAGTAACGGCGTTGAACACCTCTGGATCTCTGAACGATTCTAGAACTTCAATAAGCTTCTCTTTGGGTAAGCCATTGAGGTTTTCTTCCTGAGCCATAGTATCCTCCCTATGAATTGTTTTGCCATCGACCGTGAGTGAACCGGTCAAGTATTATCCGAATTCGGCTCGTAGTATGACGGCCGCTGCAGACATGGCTTGAAGCTTCTTTTCTGCGATTTCAGGAGTATTAACATTACGCTCGGCGAAAGTACCAAACCCACAATCGGGGTTCAAATATACTTTGTCGGGGCTGAAATATTGCAGTATATCTCGTACCCTCGCAACGATGTCTTCTACGGGCTCGATTTCATCAGTCCTGGGATTGACGACCCCTAGGCCGATTTCTTTTTCGTTAGCGTATTCCTTGAAAACTTCCATCTCGCCAGCACGGGGAGTAGCGCACTCTAATACCAGTTGATCGATGTTCATCTGCATCAAGTGGGGTAACATAGGGCCATAATTACCCACCAACAATACGTCCTCTTTTCGGCTCCAGTTCCCTCTGCATACATGAACTCCAGTCCTGACTCCAGATATACCCTCCATGGTTTCGTTCATTAATCTCACCGCAAACTCTAGTTCTTCTGTCGGATCCCTTCTTTGCGGTAGAGCGGCGCACATAAACGTCTCGGTTGATTCTTCTCCAAATACAGTCTGACTCAGAATCGGCTCGTCAAATTGAATGAAATCACAGCCCATGTCTCGAAGGGCAAGCACTTCTTCTCTGAGAATGGTCACCACGTCTTTGCTCAATTCTTCCGCAGATTCGTAGACCTTATCGGATAGACCTTCGAACCAACTAGAACGTGTGAGCATGTACGGACCTGGAATCGGTATCTTAATCTGCCTGTCTGTATGTTTTTTCATGAATGCCAATTCGTCGAGTGACAGACCTTCTTTTTTCCCGAGTTTATCGACCACAATGGGACTCTTTATCGCGAAAGCAGGCACGTCCAAGGCTCGTAAGACTTCTTCCATCCTTGCCCGGTCGTTCGCATAGTCTAATAGGTCCGAGACCTTCATTAATTGCATACCCGCGAGCTTGTCTACCACATAAGAATAGAAATTATCTCGCCGTTGTTCACCGTCCGTCACAATATCTACGCCAGCTTCTTCCTGTGACCGGATACATGAAATGACTTCTTGATCCGCTAAGCGATTAAATTCGCTATCTGACATCTCGCCGTTTTGCTTGGCTCTCAATGCCCGGATAAGCGATGTCGACCTTGGCCAACTGCCAACGGTAGTCACCGGGAACAAAGGTGTATCAGCCACAAGTAACCCTCCTTATTAAACCAGTTATGCCTGGACTTGCCGCGAAACATCATACTGTCCTTCTACAACCTCAATCTCGAATATGGTCCAATGCCTCAGTTGGACGGGCTTGAACCCATCCCCATCTTGCTACAACACCTCGAAATTTGCAAAATGATGAGCCATATTCTTGTAAGTTTCAAGAAAGTAGGTCCCAACAGTGACCCGTTGGTGATTAACCAACCGAACAGCAAGCCTGATGGAACCGCCCGGTTAACCACGTTCCCCGGTAGATTTATTGTCCTTTACGTCGTCGTCGATAATCTTCTGGGCTCAACCGTTGCACCAAATGTGCCCAGTGCCTTCGCTACCCTGGCGTTAAAGAAGAACATTTACCCGAAGATTGTGTTAGAAGCCTTGGGCCACTCCAGTATCACCATCACCCTTGGCCTGTATTCCCACATCCTGCCGAATATGCAGCACGAGTTGGCGGGGGCGGTGGCTAACATTATGAAGCGGTAGTTCAACTTTCAAGAACCCGTGGGTCCATTGATTGTCCATAGCGGCTAATAACGGACAAAAACGACCCCTAGATTTCGGTCTGGGGGTCATTTTGCGCCTATTTTGGCGAAGGGAGTGGGATTCAGACCCACGATAGACTTGCCGTTATAACGGTTTTCAAGTGCGTCTCCGTGCCTAACTGTAATTGAGTATAAGTGCTCATAAGTGGCCCAATCGAGCCCGTAACCTGGTCATATGTGGTAGGAAGTGTACAGATTTTCTCCCAAATTCGGGGGACGGAAACCGATTAGACAATATCTTCTTGA
>VFHF01000209.1 GCA_009392095.1 SAR202 cluster bacterium | reverse complement strand
AAAAGACCGGGAGCGCTTCCAGCGTTTAAGGGATAGCAATCCTGATTACGTTGGCTACCGTGGAAAAGAGACCGCGGCCGTCCAGGCGCGGCTACCGGAAACGGAGACGGTGGTCTGCTCGGTGTGCAATCGTAAGCGTAATGTCGACAGCGACAACCTTCCCGATGACGTTAGCACTTTCGTCTGCCTGCGTTGTCAGGAAGACGCTGAAAGCGGTGTAGCCGGAACCCTCCAACCAACCCCCGAATGAGAGATCACAAAAAGGCCTCTCCAGTAGGAGAGGCCTTTTGTCTTACATGAGTGAAGCTCAGGCCAGTTTGTCCTACCGGAACGGCGGCAACTCTGCGTCTAGGTATTCATAGGCCCGGTTGAACTGACTCTCGCCACCGTACCCCTCCTCCTCGGGCACGGACTCGACCAAGACATCAGGTTCAAGGCCGGCCCTACCTAGGAGCCTGCCCGACGGTGCATAGCGACGGGATGTTGGCAGGTACATAGCCGAACCATCACTCAACTCCACGAACCCGTAGGCTGAAGGGTCGCCAAAGGTGCTCGTCCCAAACAACCTCGCCCTCCCAGCGTCCTGCAACGCCGCAGCTAAAGTTTCAGCTTCTCCAGAGGTCTGTTCATTGACCAGCACCGCCATCAACAGATCGTCCAAGTCCAGACGGTCCTCGTTGGGGTCAATCGTGACCTCGGTACGCTCTCCATCAAGACTCTCTACATAGCCGAATAGCGCCCCGTCAGGCAAGAACTGTCCGGCCGTTTCCTTCGCCGCCTCGGCCGAGCCACCTGGGTTTGTCCTTATATCCAGCACCAAGGCCAGCAGATCGAACCGGTTCAGAGATTCCAGGGCAGAGAATACCTGCTCGCCTGTATTGTCGCGGAACCGGGAGATACTAAGATATCCGATGCCTCCTGGGACAAGTTGGCTGGCCACGGACCGCAGTTCTATATCACCCCGGAAAACTGTAAGGCTGACCGGCTCCGGCTCCCCGGCCCTGATGACTTCCAAAGCGACCTTGGTCCCCCTTGGACCCGCCACCTGTTCGACAACCTCCTGGACGCTTTGGCCGACAACCGACGCTCCTGCCACTGCCGATAAAACATCCCCCGGCTGGACTCCGGCTCTTTCGGCCGGTGATCCAGTGAACGGGAACAGTACTACCCAACCGTCCTGGGCGACCACTCTGGCCCCGATTCCCAGGTAGCTGCCTTCGATTCCACCCTCCAAGCTCTCCTTGGCCAACGGGTATTGCACCGGATCCAAAAACACCGCAGACGTATCGCCAAGGCCGGCCAACATGCCGACAACGGCTACTTCGGCGACAGTGGAAAGGTCGAAATCAGGATTTGAAGCCTTATATTTGGCTACTGCCCGCCAAAGATCAACCATCTCGCTTGGCACATGAGAAGGCGGCTGGCCGCGCATCCGCCCAATTTCGGTCAAGAATGGGTAGGGATTGACATCAACCAGGTCAATAACTCGGGCCATCGCTCCAGAAATCACGGACTCGGGTTCCAGCGGTTCTGAACTGACATAGTTCTGGCTGATCTGTTCCCAGGCTTCCCAGACCAACGCCAGCCCATCTGATGTCTCTTCCGCGGTTTCGTCTGCGCCCGAAGAGCTTGAGCAGGCTACTAAGGCCAAAACCGACACAAGGACGGCCGCTACGGCGATAAAGCATGGAAAATGTTGTAATGGGTTACGTGGGAAAGATGAAAGATTCTGAAACATAGCTATTTGAATACGGGGCCGCTATGAAAGCGGACTCACATTGACCGTTTTCACGGGAAATTAATTGTATCAGAAGTGGTCGGCGTGGCTGGCCGGTCGTTGAAAGATAGGAGTACGCAAGAGATACATAAGACATTGCCACCATGCCTAGCGCCTAGTAGACTGGGCTCTGAAAATACTAAATCCACCTACAGATTCAGGAGTTGGCATCATGATTAAAGTATCAGTCTTCTATCCCAACGAGGAAGGCAAAACATTCAACCACGGATATTGGACCACCACCCACCTTAACCTGGTCGAAAGTTTGCTAGGACCCATGGGGTTAGTAAAAGGCGAAATGGAGAAGGGGGTATCTGGAACAGATCCCAACGACCCCCCCCAATTCATAGCGGTAGCCCATCTTTACTTCAACACTGTTGATGAGGTTCATGCGGCGTTCATGGCCCACGCCCGCGCAATAATTGGCGACATATCAAATTACACCGAAATCAAACCCCAGTTCCAGATCAGCGAGACTCTGCTCTAGGCGTAACTGGTCATCTATACATAAAGGCGACCCTGTTTTTAGGCCGCCTTTTTGATTTCCGCCGTTTTGGTCTGAGGAGAATCATGGCGCAGCGAGAGATGGACACGGCTTTCCAGAAATTATCTCAACGGCTGATCAAGGAGCACTGGGATTTCTACCCAACTGCCGGATCACGGATCGGTCGGCACAAATATGACGGCCGGTTGCCAGACCTTTCGCCATCGCAAAATAAGCGTAGGGAAGAAGAACTGCGGCGGGGACTCTCTGAGCTGCGCGCATTGGGCGCCAATGGTCTGGACGAAACTGGGCGGTTGAGCTACCAAATCATGGAGTTGTTCCTACGCCGGGAATTATTCATCTTCAATGACCTCAAACCTTTGGAGAATAACCCCATGCGGTATACCGGGTACCTGAACGTGAGCGGGTACATCCGCCGGGACTATGCTCCGTTGGAAGACCGCATTCGATCGGCCACTTCAGCCATGAAGCAGGCGCCTGATTTCCTAGAGGTGCTGGACAAGGCGCTGTCGGACCGGATCTCGTCGCACGTTGTGGACATAAGCGTAGAGAGTTATTCAGGCATGGCCCGCTTTTACCGGGTTGACCTTGCAGATGCGGCAACGGGCGTGACCGACCCGGAGATTGTCACCGAGTTCAATCGGGCACGAGAGACGGCCGCGGTAGCATTGGACAGCTTCGTGGAACGGCTAAAGCGTCGAGGAGCCAGCGGCCCAGATGGGTTTGCCATCGGAGCGGAACTTTACTCAGGTATGCTCGCTACCGGCGAGGGCCTGGATGCCCCTCTAAGCCGCATCGCGGCCATTGGCCAGGCCAGTTTGGAAGTTAACCTGGCTCGTATCAAAGATCTGGCTCAGAGCATCGCACCGGGCCGTTCGGTCTCTGAGATTGTGGAAGAGATTGGCCGAAACCATCCTCAAGCCCAACAACTGATCCCAGAGACCCAGAGCATGCTGGAAGATATTCGCCAATCACTGATCGACTTCGACGTGATAACCGTGCCCTCTGAGGACCGCTGTCAGGTGATTGAGACGCCCACCTATATGCGCTATGCTTTCGCCGCTATGGACAGCGCCGGGGCTTTGGAGACCCGGGCCACTGAGTCTTTTTATTACGTCACCCCGGTCGAAGATGACTGGACCAACAAGCAGGCGGAGGAGTGGCTGTCCAACTTCAACTACGACACGTTGAAGATCATCTCAGTACACGAGGTGTACCCCGGCCATTTCGTCCATCACCTGCACAATCGCTATGGGCGGGAGTTACCGCTGGTCAACCGCGTGGCGACTGCGTATTCATTCACTGAAGGCTGGGCCCACTACACCGAGCAGATGATCCTAGAGACGGGATACGGTGAAGGACAACCAAAGTTATTGTTGACTCAGTTGTTGGAGTCCCTGGTCCGCAATTGCCGCTACATGTGCTCCCTACGAATGCACACTGAAGGGATGACCTTAAACGAGGCCACCAAGTTCTTCATGGAGAACGCTTACATGGCCGAGCTACCGGCACGCAGAGAAGCGCTACGCGGGACCTTTGACCCAGGTTACCTCAATTACACCTTGGGCAAGCTCATGATCCTCAAGCTGCGGGAAGACTATCAGCGGGAGCAGGGGGGCGCCTACAATCTCAAAGAGTTCCACGACCGTTTGCTGTCGTTCGGTGGCCCGGCACTCCCATTACTGAGGCCCATTTTACTCATGAACCCAGGCGAATCCGCCCTCTAGAGGCTTTTCAGGTCGTTCGGAATGTGATCTTCCGGAACGCTTCGACGTATTCCGTGCCGGAACCGCCTTCGGATACCTGGGCCCGCTCTTTGATGAATTCCTCTATCTCTTGGGCCGTTCGGCCACCCATCTGACTCTGATGGGCGCTCACGGCCTTGAACTTGGCGTCCATGGAGTCCGAGATGTCGATGGTGGTGTCGGCCTGTTCCGTGCCCCAGAACAATATCGTCCCAGTTTTGTGGGGTTCCAAGCCTTCATCGCGCCATAGCTCCACAAAATGGAGGTGATCGCGGGCGCAGGGGAAAACCGCGTCTAGCGTAACTTGGCCCGTAATTCGATGGTCACGGTGCCAGGCGAGGTTTTTGCGGTAGGGCTCGGGGCACAACACAACATCGGGTTGCACCTGTCGTATCTGCCTGACCAGTTCCTTGCGAAACTCATCGTCGTCTTCAAGAAAACCGTCGGGGTGATGGAGCAGCACCAGTTCCTGAACGCCAAGAGATTCCGCTGCGTCAGCCTGCTCCTGCTCCCGTATCTTAGATAGTTCTGCTGAAGAGATGTTCGGGTCAGTGGTGCCTTTACCGCCGTCGGTGCAAAGCACGTAGCGTACGGTGGCGCCATCACCGATCCATTTGGCGATAGTCCCGGAGCACCAGAAGTCAGCATCGTCGGGGTGGGGAGTTATTACCAAAACTCTCTGGGGGGTCTCATCCATTTGCCTGGATCCTCCTAGGCTCTCTGTTCAAGGCACAGACCGACGGGTATTTCGGCTGCAACCGGGTGATTATGCACTGATGTTCAAATTACGATAATCGTAACGTATAAGGCGGTACTTCGCCGTCGCAGGACGGCATTTAGAAAGATATTGCAGTATCGTGAGCAAGATATATCTGCGTTGTGAACGCTACGATACTCTCCTACAATCGGTCAAAGCTATTGAGCACGGCTCAGTAGCCCTTGGCCACCACATTTTCCGATTGCCACCCATCGCGCTGTCGAATTCCGTCAGGTTGAAATTAAAGCCTTCAATTCTAGAGTTTACCAGCCTGAAAGACCTGATTGCCAGTCGTTAAATACACGAACCGCCACAATACTGCCTTGGCCGAATTCGTCGCCTCTCTCGACAACCCCTCAAGCGAACTCCACGACCTTTGCCTCAGGACCTTCCAAGGTGTCCTTGGCCAGCCTGGCCTTGATCCAACCGAGAACTGCTTGGTGTTGGAACAATCGGGGCAGATCAAGGGGTTGGCTCTGATATTCTGGGAGTTCCCAATCGGCCGCTCGATCGTCGAGGTGATGACCACGCCAGAACTGGCTGGCAACCCCTGCGAAATTGACCTGGTGCAGCAGCCGGTTGCCAAGGCCGAGTCCCAACAATTAAGCGTGGCCCACATCTGTGTCATGGCCGACTCCGGAATGGGCAAAGTGCTGGAGCAGGCGGGGTTCACCGAGGTGCGGACTTACCTAGATATGCTGTGGAGCACGGACGAACTGGCGGAGTTGGAACTCCCTGAAGGATATTCGTTGGCGGTCCTTCCAGACCGGCGACACGCCCTTGCTCACCCAGGTCCAAAATGACGCATGCACAAGAAGCTGAGTGTTCTGCCCTAACACTGAGGAGCAGATCGAATACCGCACCCTGATGCCGAACACATCTAGAGACGGCATTTTGTTCTTGATGGAAAGCAACATCCCGACCGACTATTGTTGGA
>VFHF01000208.1 GCA_009392095.1 SAR202 cluster bacterium | reverse complement strand
TAACGATTCCATGATATGGCTGCCTAAATTTCCTTCCCGCAATCAGCCTTAAAGAACGGCGAGTCGATTTTCGACGGCCGCAACGTGATTCTCTTTTGCGGTAGGTGGAACAGGCGCAAACAAATAGATGCAGATCCTCGTCCGAATAACTAAGATTGCGTGGCAATTCCGCGCCAGCTTGATCTTTGCTTACCTTAGCTTCCTCGCCGCTGTCGGCGTGTCCCTCCTCATACCCCAACTGTTCGGCGAAGCCATTGATCTACTAGTTGAAGTAGATAAAGGCACCGTAGTCGGGAAAGTGATTGAAACCGACACCCTTCTTTATTTGGCCCTGGCCATCCTGGGCGCCAGTATCTTGCGCGGCTTCTTAGATTTTGCCCGCACCTACTGCACTGACGCACTGTCCCAAAAGGTGTCCTACGACATCCGGAACCGCTTCTACGACAAACTACAACACCTGAGCTTCGCCTACCATGACAAGGAACATACCGGCGACTTGATGTCCAAGGCCACGGCCGACGTTGAGGCGATCCGCCGGTTCGTAAACATGGGCCTGGTCCGGGCGTTGGAAGTGGTGGTCCGAACCATCGCCCTCGTCGCAATACTGAGCCTGATGAACTGGGAACTCACCCTCATCAGTCTGGTCTTCGTGCCGTTCATCGTCATTCGTTCTTCAATGGTGATGGGCCGGCTCCGCGCGATGTGGACCAGGGTCCAACAACGGATGGGTGAAGCAGTCACCATCCTCCAAGAGAACCTGGTTGGTATCCACGTGGTGAAGGCCTTCGCGTCCGAAGAATTCGAAAAGGAAAAATTCGCTAGGAAAGCCGAAGAACTCCGGGAAGAGTACTACCAGTCCGAGCGGTTACAGGGCACCAATAGCGCCTGGATGACCTTCTTTTTCACGGCGGGACTGGGCCTGATCATCTGGTACGGAGGCTGGGAGGTTATCCGGGGCGACCTGACCGCCGGCGGGTTGACTAAATTCATCCTTTACCTGAACCAGTTGACGTTCCCGATTCGAATGTCGTCCTTCATCATCAACTCCTTCTCCAGGGCCATATCCTCAGGGACACGCCTGTTTGATGTACTTGACGCCGAGTCTCCAGTAGTTGAAAAACCAAACGCCCAGGCCCTGGAACGGGCGCAGGGATTAGTGGAGTTCGAAGACATTTCCTTTGCCTATGAGGGGCGGTTGCCAGCGCTGCAACACGTAAGCATCTCGGCCAAGCCCAACCAGATCACCGCCATCTTGGGCGCTCCTGGCAGCGGCAAGAGCACCATCGTTAACTTGCTCCCGCGGTTCTACGACGTCTCAGAAGGCCGAATCACGATCGACGGCGTGGATGTCCGGGATTTCACTCTAGACTCGCTGCGCCACAACGTCGGTATCGTGCAGCAGGACGTTTTTCTGTTTAGCGCGACCATCCATGACAACATCGCCTATGGGGTCAAAGACGCCACCCGTGAAGATGTGATTCGCGCCGCCAAGGTTGCCCAGCTTCACGGACATATCGATTCTCTGGAAGACGGTTACGACACCTGGGTCGGAGAGCGCGGGTCTACCCTTTCCGGTGGCCAGCGCCAACGGCTGTCAATCGCCCGCAGCATCTTGATCGACCCTCCGGTATTGATCCTGGATGACTCCACATCCAGCGTTGACGTGCAGACCGAACGGATGATTCACCAGGCTATGGTCAACGTGATGAAAGACCGGACCACGTTCGTCATCGCGCACCGCCTCAGCACAGTTCGAGAAGCGGACTTGATCATAGTCTTGAAAGACGGGCAGATAGCAGAGCAGGGGAACCATGAAGAACTCCTGGCGGCCAATGGCATCTACCAAGACATCTACGACCTTCAATTACAGCCCCAGGAAGAGCTGTTGTTAGACGCCTCATTAACCACGGATAACAGGGCCGGTACCCTCGGGGTTCCGCGCTTAGCCGCCGAGACTGGAGACGACGACTGATGAGAGCAGCAGGACCAGGAGGCGGAGTCGGCGGCATGATGGGTGGGATGCGGGGCATGGGCGCTCACGGAATGAACGTCGCCAACATGGACAACCTGACCGACGACAGTATCGTCGGCTCGGCATACGACCACAAAGTTGTGGTGCGGTTGATGACCTACATCTGGCCCTACAGGAAGGACGCCTTCATCGCCATCGCGGCCGTGTTGATGTACACCCTCGGCAACGTAACCATTCCGCTGCTGATGCTGATCGGCATCAAGTGGGCCGTCAACGCGGGTGACGTCAACCATCTGCACATCGTCGGTATCCTTTTCGCCGGGGCCACTGTGGTCCATTTTGGGGCGAATATAATCCAATTTGTGTATATTCCCAAGGTGGGACAGGGTATTCTCTTTTCCCTGCGTACCGGTATGTTCAACCACCTGCAGGAGCTATCGCCCGCCTTCTTCCACCGCACTCCGGTTGGCCGCATCATGTCGCGGAGCCAGAGCGATGTCCTTCAGCTACAAGAGACTTTCGAGCTGATCGTCCAGAGCCTTTCCGACATACTCAGCCTGGTTGGCATCATCATCATAATGATGGTGGTCGACTGGCGATTGGCCCTGATCAGCATGAGCATCCTCCCGGTCCTTTTCTTCATACTGGGCTATTGGCAGAAGTTTGCCCGGCATTCATTCATGCGCATCCGCCGCGCAATCGCCATGATCAACGGCGAGTACAACCAGAACATCACCGGTGTCCGTGTAGTCGAGAGCTTCAACCGGCAGGAAGCCAATATGAAGCACTTCAACGACCTGAACAGCGAGCACCTAAACGCCAACCTGGAAGCCAGCCGGTATTCCGGCGCACTCCAGCCCTTCGTGGAATCATTGATGGGCATCGGCATGGGCTTCGGCGTGGTCTTGGTCGGCGGCATCATGGTCAAAGGCGGGAACCTTGACTGGGCGGTCCTGGTAGCATTTGCACTCTGGATCCAGCGTTTCTTCGAGCCGGTCCGCCACCTGACCATGCAATACAGCCAACTGCAACGGGCCATGGCAGCCGGCGTACGTATCTTTGAGGTTTTGGACCTGAAGCCTGAGGTGGTGAACAAACCCGATGCCATCACCCTTCCCGAGATAAAAGGCGAGATCAAGTTTGAAGACGTGAGCTTCCAATACGTCGAGAATGTCGATGTATTGAAGGAAGTAAACCTACACATCAAGCCCGGTGAGAACGTGGCTTTGGTCGGCTCCACCGGGGCTGGCAAGAGCACCTTAGTCACCCTGATTCACCGGTTCGCCGACGTGACCCACGGCCGAATCACCGTAGACGGCCACGACATCCGCGACGTTACCAGGCATTCGTTGGTCAGCCAGATGAGCATGGTGCTTCAGGAACCCTACCTGTTTTCGGGTACCGTAGCCGACAACATTCGCTATAACAATGAGAACCTCACCAAAGATGACGTGGTGGCCGCCGCCAAGACCGTGGGCGCTCATGAGTTCATCCTGTCCCTGGACGACGGCTACGACACAGTCCTGGCCGAACGCGGCGTCAACTTAAGCGTAGGCCAGCGGCAGTTGCTAAGCTTCGCCCGGGCTGTGGTCGGAAACCCGCGGGTCATCATCCTGGACGAGGCGACGGCCAACATCGACACCCATACTGAGGTGTTGATTCAACAGGCTTTGCAGAAGGTTTTGGCTGGCCGGACGTCCATAGTCATCGCTCACCGGCTTTCAACTGTGAGGAACGCCGATAACATCGTGGTGTTGGACCAGGGGAAGTTGGTAGAGATGGGCAACCATGAAGAACTGCTGGCCCGGAAAGGTGGCGTGTACGCCCGCCTTTACGCGGTCAACTACGGTCTACCCATCGACGACGATGAAAAATCGGTACCAGGCGGCCCCTCTTTGGCGCCGGCCCCAGCCGACGACTGACCGGGAACCCAAACCAGAATTTAAAAAGGCCCGCTTGATAGCGGGCCTTTTTGTTGCCGTCATTGTTAGGTCAGTTTTTTGCTCTACCCTTCGCCTTCTTCAGCTGGAGGCACTCCTTCGGTGAGGTATCGCTCCATGGCTGTCTTAAAGATGTTGTAGGGTTGGGCGCCGCTGAAGATCAGGTTGCCCACCAAGAAGGTTGGGATCCCGCTGATCCCGTACTTCAGCGCTTCCTGGTACTGGGCCATGACCGTCTCAGCGTAAGTCTTTTCTTCCAGGCTTTTCACCATTTCGTCGGCGTCCAGGCCAACCTCCTGGGCCACCTTGTGGAGGACTTCAAGCTCGCCCAGGTCCTGCCGGTCTTCCCAGAAAGCCTTATAGGCGGCGTGGTGGAAATCAAGGAACTTACCGTGCTGCTGGGCGTATTCCGTGGCCTCTAGGGCGTATCGCGTGTTGGGAGTCCGGCCCGGCGGCTTCATGATCAGTCCTGCGTCTTTAGCCTGGCCGCGCAGGGGCTCGGACAGTTCATCGGCGGTTTCACCAGGGCGTGGTTGCCGCTCTGCGCCCTCTTTAGGGGTGTCGGGCCGCAGCAGATAGGCCCGGCCTTCAACAGCGATCTCGTACTCGTTGGCCAACTTGTCGACCCGCTCCAGGCCGACGTAGCACCAGGGTCAAATATAGTCGTACCAAACGGCAATATGGACCGGTTCGTTGTCCTGCCTGTGGGTGTGGGTTGCTTCGGCCATCTGGACCCTCCTGCTGGGCGAGATCGTTTGAATACCCTGACAGGGTATCACCAACTATGGACCACGGGCCAGGAACGCCAACCATAAGTTGACGGTTAAGTCTGATTCAAGCTTTCGATGAGTTTGCCCAACTCTGAGAGGCTCGAAATGGTGGGACAATCTCCTGATGCTGGGCCGTATCCGCTCCGGTTGAGCAGGACTCCGTGCATGCCAACGCCCTGTGCTCCAATAACATCTGAACGGAGTTGGTCACCCACGTGAACGACTTCTCCGGGGGCCGCGTTTACCCGCTCCAAGGCAGCCATGAAGATCGGGGGGTGAGGTTTTTCCATTCCTACCTCTTCCGAACCCACTGCGAAATCCAGGTAGGGCGCCAGTCCGACCTGTTCGCAAAGTTCGTCCAGGTTGCGGCGCAGGTTGGTGATGATGCCGACCTTGTATCCCGATTCTCTGAGTTGCTTTAAAGCAGGCACAGTATCATTGAAAGGGACAAAGTCTTTCGGTACGGTCATGGCCATCTTCCAGACCCTTTGGGCCAGGTCTATGGTGACCGGGATCCCCGCAGTTTTTAGGATCAATTGCTCGTATCGTCCAAAGAATTCCAGCCGGTCTTCTTCGGAGCGTTTGGAGAGGGGGCGCTCTTCATTCTCACGGTTGAAAAGCACGTCGGCGACGGCGTATCCGTGGGTGATGGCGTCCTCTTCAACGGTCAACCCCAATTCATGGCAGGCGGCCTGTTGTATCTCTTCCAGTGGGGGCCAGAACCGGACCAGGGTGTTGTAGAAGTCGAACGAGACCGCTTTGATCATTAGTGCGCCATTCGCTTTCGATTTTCAAAACAGGAGGCTAGACCCAAATCCGCGCCATTCTAGCATAAGCCGAGCCTGATGGAAATCGATTCTGGCCGTGGAGCCTAAATACTCTGGGCTGCACTCTATTTAACTCTCATAGGCAACCTACAAATTATTCAGGCACAAAATTCTTCCCGATACCTTGCGCGTGGTAAGCCCAGTAAGTATGCTGAGGTAACTGCCCTGACGGAGTGACTTGATGAAAGTGGCTATCGGCGCGGACCACGCAGGGTTCGAATTGAAAGGTGAGATTGTCAGTTGGCTGGAATCGGAAGGACACCAGGTGAATGACACCGGCGCCCACAAGTATGACCCCGACGACGATTACCCCGACTTCGCCGTAGCCGTGGCAAACTCCTTGTGCTCAGGGGATTCGGAGAGAGGCATCGTAATCTGCGGCAGCGGAGTCGGCGCAAGCATCACGGCCAACAAGGTGAAGGGCATCAGGGCCTGCCTCTGTCACGACACCTACTCAGCCCGCCAAGGCGTGGAACACGACAACATGAACATGGTCTGCATCGGTGGCCGAATCATCGGCATCGAGCTGGCCAAGGTTGTGCTAGAAGCCTTTTTAGGCGCCAACTTCATCCCCGAGCCCCGTTTCCAGCGGCGCTTGGATAAGCTGATGAAGGTGGAAGAAACCGGGCTGCTCTAACGAATCGTCACTGCTCATCTGGCTCGGCCAACCGGACCAACAGCGCCAGCATCTGACCAACTTCAGCAGGCGATTCCAACTGATGTAGCGCCTTAGTGTGCTGCCGGGGTGGGCCGACATAGACGGCCAGACCGCCGGCATTTTGGACCGCAACGAACCCGTCTTCATCAGTCTCGTCGTCTCCGAAGAACATGGGTAACGGGTTATCGCCGCAGTCCTCCAAAATCTTATCGATGGCGTTACCTTTCCCCCAATCCAGGTTGGGCCGCACCTCGACCACGTTTTTGCCCCTGGTGATTTTAACCTTTCCCGCAGCCACGTATGGCGCGGCGGTGGCCACAACCATTTCGTCCACCTGGGTGGCATAACCTTCGGGAGAAGCCCGGAAATGGACGGTGAGAGTCAACCGTTTGTTGTCCACCAAGATACCGGGTACTCCGGCCAGCTCCCGCTCCAGCAACCGGGAAACCCCAGCCAGGTCCGACTCGAAATCTGGGGTTTCCGGGTGTACGAAATGCATACTCCCGCCGCTGATCTCCAATCCGTGATTGCCCGCGTAGACGAGACCTGGGATGCCGACCATGGCCACCAGGTCATCAAGACCCCGGCCACTGACCACGCCAACTACGAACCGGTCCATCTCGTTCAAGGCCGCCAACGAATGACGTGTTTTTTCAGGCAGAGTTGCGATCTCAGGCCGCGCGGCGATGGGAGTGAGGGTGCCGTCGTAATCGAACAACAATAGCGCCCTGAGAGAGTGTGCTAATCGGTCGCACACGGATGGCCAGACATTTAGCAGATGGGGCATCGAATCTGGGACTAAAAGCTGCGGATGGGGCGGCGCGATCGGCGGGTGCCCTGCATCAGATCAACGAAAAGCCGGGCAGCCCAATTGTAGATGTTGTTCTCTTCGACCACGCTGCGCATGCCCACCATACGCTCGTGGCGCATCTCGTAGGGCATTTCTACAGCCTCGCAGATGGCATCGGCGAAATCATCGGTGGCATAAGGGTTCACAATCACGGCATCGGTCAACTCGCTGGCGGCCCCGGTAAACGGGCTTAGGATCAGCACGCCGTCCTCATCAAACCGGCTGGCCACGTATTCCTTGGCCACCAAGTTCATTCCATCGTGAAGTGAGCTGACCACACAGAAATGGGCCATCCGCCTGAAAGCAGCCAACGTGACTGCTGGGAGATCATCGGGCAGGTACATAATGGGCGCCCAATCGCCCATCCCGAAGCGGCTGTTAACCTTTTCCAGCTCTTCGTCTACCTGCTCCGCAAGTAGTTGGTAGGCTCCGATATCGGTGCGGCTCATAACCCCGGCTTGAATGAAAACAACTTTTCCGATGTATTGGGGATACTTTTCCAAGAAGCGGCCGAAGGCCCGTATCCGGTGGGGGATTCCCTTGGTGTAGTCAATACGGTCGATACCGAGACCGATGATCTTATCTTCCAGACCCATCTTTTCAATCAAACTTTCAGCTTCGGCAGCTACTTCGGGGCTTTGAGACTCCAGAGATATCCCTTCGAAGTCGACACTGATGGGGAATTGCCGAACTAGCGTTGGATCTTCTTTGTGATAGACCAAATTATATTCGTCGTGGACCTGGGAGCCCAACACCCGGGCAGCGGCCTCCATGAAGTTGTCGCAGTGGTCCCCGATGTGGAAACCAAGGAGGTCGTTGCCCAGCAGGCCGTCTAACAATTCATCGGCCCAAGGGCAGATGCGGAAGATCTCGTAAGTGGGCCAGGGGATGTGCCAGAACTGGCCGGTGATGATGTCCGGGTCGGCCTCCCGCAATAACCGAGGCAACAGGGCTAGATGATAGTCCTGAGTGAAAACCGCGGCCGGGCGTCCGTCGATCTCATCAAGTACCTGGGTGGCGAATTCGCGATTCACCTCTCGGTACATCTCCCAATCGGATGTCTTGAAGGTAGGCTCTATGAACGCGTTATGGCACAGTGGCCATAGGCCTTCGTTTGAGAAACCGTAGTAGTAACCCTGCTGTTGATGCTCGGAGAGCCAGACCAGCTTGAGGGTATAGGAGGGATCGTCCGGAGGGACTTGGATGCGGTTCGTCTCATCCACCGCCAGCCAGTCACCACGGCCGCCGCCAAAGGCGACCCAGGTGCCGCCGCACTCCTGCATGAGAGGGTCTATAGCGGTCGTTACACCGCCGGCCGGGGAGGCGTAGCTAAGCTCTCCGCCGATCAAGTCGTGGACGTACGGTTGGCGGTTGGAGACAACGATCAACTTGTAGTCCCCAATTTCCCGTTGGACCAGGAGTTGAAGTTTTTCCCGTGTCCAAGTGGGTTCACCCATCACCATACCCCTTATGACCCTTTGGATGTCGCGGGCCGGTGTCGCGGTTTCTGGGTTCTATATCAAGGGTGAAACTGAGGCCCGAGATGCGTCCTCGTTACAATAAAGCCCGGTTGAGGCACACCTGCTCTGGGTTGAATTCTTCCACAACAGGCGTAAAAGGTCAACCGGAGACCGGTATCCCAACCAAATTGACAGGGAGCGTGACGGTGGGTACCATACGCGCCTAGCACGCCTATAATGTAATGCTGCAAGCCGATTCCGCAACGCGATTGTAGGAGAAGGGCTCCATGTTCGTACGCCGCGACCTGACCGATACCGTCCCCACCCCTTCCGGAAACATGCGCTTCGTCAAGAAGGGAAGCGGTTATCCAGTTGTCTTGCTCCACCCTTTGGGCACGTCCGTTTGGACCTGGGAAGGGGTTATAGACTCCCTGGCCCAGAGCTACACCTGCTACGCGTTCGACATGCTGGGGCACGGCGATTCGGACAAGCCGACCCGGCACTTCAATATTCCGGATTACGCCCAGGCCCTCGACCACGCCTGCCAGGTGCTGAATATTCACCGGGCGCACATCGTCGGAAACTCAGTCGGCGCGGTCTTGGCGACTGAAACGGCAGCTAGCTTTCCCGAGCGTGTGGACAAGCTAGCGCTGGTGGGATGCCCGGTCTGGAGTCCATTCACCGCTAAAGAGCGGTTGAAGGAGTCTGCCAGCGGCTTCGATTCGAAGGGTATGCCAAAGCCGCGGACTATGAAAAGCCTGAAAGAGGCTGGGATCTTCGCCAATCCAAGGCAAGAATGGCTGGAAGCAAACAACCAGAGCCGGGCCCAGGCGGGAACGTGGTACGGCAAGTTGATGGATGCTCTGGCGCACTACGACCTCATGTCCCGTTTGCCGCGAATAAAAGCCTCCGCCACCATGGTGATTTACGGAGAGATCGACCGGCTGCGGGAGGGCGAAGAGCTCCTGCACAACAACATCATCAATGCCCAGAAGGTTGTCTTGCCCGGTCTGGGACATTTCCCTCAGGTGGAAGACCCCGAAGTTTTCCTGGGTGCGCTGCTACCCTTCCTCGACGCCTAGCCAACCTCGATCCAAAAGCAGCTACTGGAGACGCCTTGGGATCCACAAATAATCGGCTGCCCCTGAGACTGATTGAGGTGATTCGGACCCTGTTTTACACGCCCATTTACGTCTCGGTGGCCGGTGGCTTCCTGGAAAAAGAGGGTTTGGACGTGGACTTCAAGACCTGTCCGCCCGAGTTCGGCCATCCCATGAGCGCGCTGAACCAAGGCGCGGCAGACATCGCCCAGAGCGGCATCATGCGTTCCATCATCGCCTCCGACTGGGGCGCCGAAACGGTCCCGATGCACTTCGCCGAGATAAATTCCAGGGACGGTTTCTTCGTCATAAGCCGCACCAATCAAGATTCATTTCAGTGGGAATCTCTTAAGGGTGCTGAATTGATCCCCGTCGGTTTTTCTCCCATGCCTTGGGCTTCGTTTCAATACGCCCTCCGCCGCCACAACATCGAGCCGTCCGAGGTAGACCTAGTCACGGGCCTGGACCTTGACCAGGCCATGGCTGCCTTTCGGGAAGGCAAAGCCGAGTACATCCACGTGCCTCAGCCGGCCGCAGAGCAGTTATTGGAGGATGGCTCCGGCCATCTGGCGATCGCTCTAGGCCCCGAGAACGGGCACCTGGCCTACAGTTCTTTCGCTGCGACCAACCACTACTTGGCGACTCAATCGGAAACCGTCCACCGGTTCACCGTCGGATATGCCAACGGACTAGACTGGCTGTCCGCCCACAACGCCACCGAAGTTGGCGAGGCAGTTGCCGGGTTCTTCCCTCAAGTGAGCTTGGAACTGGTAATCAAATCGGTTGCCAGACTCAAGGCCCAAGACAACTGGCCCACCGACCCAACGTTAGCCCAGCCTCAATTCGAGAACCTGCACGACATCCTTTTGGCTGCTGGGTTGGCCAAAGAGCGGCAGTCCTACAGTAAGATGGTCCGGACAGACATAGTTGCTACGGCCCTAGCCTCCCGCAAGTAAACGGCTTTTAAACTGCTTTCCAGCCCTTAATCCCCACAGTAACCGCCGGTTTCTGGGGGGCATCTAATGGTGTAAGATATACCTCCAGACAGGCTCACGGCAGCTTTCCTGACGGAGCCAGTTAGGCCGTATGCGGAGGGACCTTTGACCACGATAGCAATTGTAGGCACAGGACTGATGGGCACTTCATTGGCCCTGGCGATCAAAAGCTCCAACCTCAAGGTGGACATAGTCGGCACCGACTATGACAGTGTTGCCCGGTCCGGTGCCCAGAAATCCGGCGCATTCAAAAAGGTTGAATCCCGACTGTCTAACGCCATCAGAGGGGCCGATGTGGTCGTGTTCGCAACGCCGATCCAGGCTATGCGGGAGATGATGGAATCCGCAGCCAACGATTTTGAAGAAGGCTGCGTCGTGACGGACGTTGGCAGTTCCAAGAAAGTGGTCCTGCAATGGGCTGAAGAGGTGCTACCCAAGCACGTTAGTTTCGTGGGCGGCCACCCAATGGCCGGCAAAGAATTGTCAGGCCCAAAGAACGCCGACGGCACCATGTTCAAGGGCAAGGCCTACTGTATCGTTCCCAGCGTCAACGCGGAAAGAGCCGCGGTTTCTTCAGTGACCACTATCGCTGAAGCAATTGGCGCCAAACCTTTCTTCATCGGGGTCGACGAACATGACAGCTTCGTGGCCGCCGTCAGCCATCTGCCGTTCATGATGTCGGTCGCTCTCATGGGCACCGCTTCAAAGAGCGCCAACTGGGACGACATCGCCCAACTGGCTTCCTCCGGGTTCAGCGACCTTTCCCGTCTCGCGTCTGGCGACCCGGTGATGCACCGTGACATCTGCGTGACCAATCCCGAGCCCATCGTCGCCTGGATGGACTCCTACATCCGTGAGCTCTACGAACTGCGAAATATGCTGGCCAAAGAGGGGGGACCAGACCCGGATGCCCTGCATGAAGTATTTGAAGAAGCCATGAACGCCCGCGCCCGTTGGAAGGCCGGAATCCTCACGAAGATTGACCGGGTTACATCCGACATTCCCTCCTTCGCTGAAAGCATGGGCGAGGTGTTCATGGGCAGGCGTGGTATGGAAGCCCAAAAGAAATTTTTTGGCAGGCTGAAAGATGACCCCGCCAATAAGGCAAAGAAAAAGTAGCTGTACCATGAGCTCCGCCCTTCCATTCATCCCCTCCGGTGGCATCGGTTGCCCATCAGCGTTGGGCTGCCAAACCACGTTTCGTGACGCTACCCGCACATTGATGTCCTGGTCCAAGTCCTGTCCACAGATTGACCTGATACACCCAAGCGCGAGGTAAACCGATTGCCCGAGAACCCATCCCCTCCGCTGTTGGTGGTGCTTTCGGGGCCGTCGGGAGTAGGCAAAGACGCCGCGCTCAACGAAATGCGCAAACTGGATCGGCCCTGGCACTTTGTCGTCACCGCCACAACCAGGTCCATCCGGCCCGGCGAGGTCGACGGTGTAGATTACATCTTCCTTGATGAGCCTACCTTCCTGGATATGAAGGACAAGAACGAGTTCGTTGAGTGCGCCCAGGTGTATGGCAACTGGTACGGCGTCCCCAAAAGCCAGGTAACCACCGGTCTGGATTCGGGCAAAGACGTTATCTTAAAGATAGATGTTCAAGGAGCGGCCACGGTCAGGCAAATGGCTCCGAACGCGTTGTTCATTTTCATGGTGCCTGGCTCATTTGAAGAATTGCGCGACCGGCTCTCCCAACGGATGACCGAGTCCACACCGCAGATGGAACTGCGGCTCCGGACAGCAACTCAAGAACTGGGGCAAGCGGAGCTCTTCGACCGCCAAGTGGTTAATAGCGAGGACCATCTGAAGGAAGCTGTGGCGGACATTGACGCCACTATCTCCGCAGAGAAGCAGCGGGATGGTAGAACTCCGATTCTACTTCTTTGATTCTTGATATAATCCACTGACACGATCGAGCATAGAAACCGGCTCTGGTAAATATTCCACCGGTTGGAGACCTCATGGCCCAGCGCCCCGAAAAACTGGAGATCAGACCCCGTCTACCCGAATGGCTCAAGGTCAAGATGCCCGGCAGCCCTCGCTATCTTGAGCTCCAGAACCTGATGAAGGGCCAGCAGCTTCACACGGTCTGCGAAGAGGCCCACTGCCCGAATATTGGCGAATGTTGGGACCGGGGCACAGCCACGTTCATGATATTGGGCGAGATCTGCACCCGGCGCTGCCACTACTGCGCCGTGACCACCGGCCGCCCGAACGGCCTGGACCTGCAGGAGCCAAAACGGCTGGCCGAGGTTGTTAAGTCCATGGGATTGCGCTACTGCGTGATCACCTCTGTGAACCGGGACGACCTGCCCGACGGCGGCGCGTATATCTTCGCTTCATGCATCAACAAGATCAGAGAGACCAGCCCGGACTGCCGGGTGGAGGTCTTGATACCGGACTTCGCCGGGTCCTGGCCTGCGTTGCAGCGCGTGATTGAGTCTGGCCCAGCCGTTCTGAACCACAACATCGAGTCCTCTGTGCGCATCTTCCCCAAAGTCCGGCCTAAGGGAAATTACAATCTTTCATTGCAATTGCTAGCCAAGGTGAAGGACATTGATCCCGCGATGGCCACCAAGTCCGGAATCATAGTGGGTATGGGTGAGAGCGTAGATGAAGTACTGGATACCATGGCAGACCTGCGGAATGTCGATTGCGACCTCCTGACCATCGGTCAGTATCTGCGGCCGTCGGCCAGGCACCTCGCTATCGACCGTTTCTACCGGCCAGAGGAATTCGAAGAGCTGCGCAAAGCCGGAGAATCCATGGGGTTCAAGCACGTGGCCTCGGGCCCGCTGGTCCGCAGTTCCTACCATGCCGACGAACAGCATGACGCAGCAGCGCTTAGCGTGCCGGTCTAGTTGACGAAGGATCGCTAGTCGCGGCCCAGCTTCAGAGCCAGGCTTACATCTTCGACCCTTTTCCAGCGAAACTCGGGTTCCAAAGCCAACACCCGTTCGGGTTCCACCGAAGCCCACAACGCCGCCCCGCTGCGAACACCAGCACGCCTGGCGCACTCGATATCCCGGTAACTGTCGCCGACAAAAAGGCACCTGCCAGGAGCGACACCAAACGAACGCATCAACTCCTGAAGTCCCGTTGGGTCCGGCTTGGGGGCCATGCCGTCCGAGAAAAAGAGCGACTGGTCAACTAATGACCCAAGACCGGAAAACTCTAACTCAGGCGCACCGAACACCTGGCGTTTGTCGGAGAGTATCCCTGTCCGGTAACCGTCGGTTTTTAGCTGTCGTAGTAGTTCGAGCACGCCTGAATACAGCCGGTTTTCCTGCCAGACGGCGGCCTGGTAGAGGTCCATATAGGTGTCTACGACTTTTCCCTGGTCGCCGGGGAAGAACCGGGTCAGATGCTCAAAAAACGGGCGGGAATACTGCTTGCCCAAATCAACCGCGGCGGGCCGTGGGTAGCCCAACGCATCGGCGGTCCTTTCCATCAGGTCCAGGTGAACATCCCAGCTATTCCAAAGGGTGAGGTCCCAATCGAAAACCACCGCCTCTAGCTGCATGCCGTCACTATCCTACAAATCCGTATCTAGTTACTTGCGCCGAGCTGGAGCGATTCTACAACATCCCATTACCCTGTTGATTTGACGGCAGGTTTAGGGTGATGGTGAATATGCTTGACAAAGCACCTTCTTTGTTATAGTTGCAGTTACAATCCTTGCAAATACAACTAATATGGTTTTGCAGGTACATTTTAGCCCCGGTATTACGGGCCAGTGATATACAGAATTATTCGGCGGCTAGAACGCCTGGAGACAAGATGAAGACACGTGGGATAAACCACATGGCAATGGTAACCAACGACATGGAGAAAACCGTCCGCTTTTATCGGGACATCATGGGTTTCCCTTTGGTCGCGGCCATCGGTGGCAATCCCAACGGCCTCCAAGCCAGGCACTATTTCTTCGAGACCGGTCCCAACTCGACCATTGCATTCTTCGAGTGGGCGGGCGCCGAGGATTTCCACAAACCGGCGGGACTGGAAGCGGCCGGCCGGATCCAATTCGACCACGTTTCGTTCGACGTTGAGACGGAGGACGAGTTACTTGATCTGCAGACACGTTTGAACGACGCCGGCCAGGAAGTGACGACCGTCATTGACCATAATTTCATCCATTCCATCTATTTCCACGACTTCAGCGGCATCGCCCTGGAGGCTTCTGTCTGGATCACCAATCCCACAGGGAAGGCCCCCGACCACTCCAACAAAAACATATTCAACGACCCCAATCCGGTACCAGCGCTGCAGGAAGAGATGGACCAAGCCCGCCTAGTCGAGTCCAACGGCTAAAGTCTAGCTAACACTTTTCCGACCGCTAAATATTGAGTTAAGGGGATGGCCTGTCAGCGATCCCCTTTTCGCGTTCAAACCCCGGACCGGAGATATTTTCAGGATATGCAGCAGAAACCAGACCTGGTAGTCCTCAATACTGAAGCGCTAACCATGGACGCCTCCCAGCCCCAGGCGCAGGCGGTGGCGGTGGCTAAGGAGCGCATCTTAGCCGTGGGCAGCGACGAAGAGATAAAAGGACTAGCCGGTCCGGACACCGAGATCATCGACGGCCAGGGCCTAACTCTGCTGCCGGGATTCATCGACTCCCACATACATTTGCTATCGTTGGCCCGGACCACCCAGGAACTGGATTGCCGGCCCGACAAAGCCTCATCGGTCACTGCGATAGCCCATCGGGTCTTTGAGTGGGCTCGCATCGTGCCGCCTGGCGAGTGGGTGCGCTGTTTCGGCTACGACGACCTGGCATTGGACGAGCGCCGGCACCCCACCCGGCACGACTTGGACAAGATCTCGCCCCGCCACCCGGTACGCCTGGACCATCGCTCGGGGCACGCGACCGTGCTGAACAGTGTGGGACTGCAGATGGCGGGCATCGACGCCGAAACGCCGGACCCCGTTGAGGGTGTGATCGACAGGGACGCCAACAGTGAACCCACCG
>VFHF01000207.1 GCA_009392095.1 SAR202 cluster bacterium | reverse complement strand
CCATTGGACTTGGGCGACAAGGTCGAAATTAAACAGAGCCCCCACAAAGCCCGGTTCCTGCGGGCCCATCCGTCCAGCTATTTCTTCGGTACGCTGACCCGCCGGTTGGGCTTCAGCATCCGCGGTCAATAAACATGCCTAAAAACGAATCTGGTCTGCCCTCTGATTTCCATTCTGAACCCACAATCTCCACCAAGCGCATCTATGAAGGCAGCATCATAAATTTGCGCGTGGACACCGTCCGTATGCCCAGTGGCAACAGCGCCACCAGGGAGATCGTCGAGCACTCCCACGCGGTTTGCATCGTGCCTATCGATGATGATGGCAACCTGGTCTTGGTACGGCAGTACCGTAAGCCTGCCGAAGACGCTCTTCTAGAGGTGCCTGCCGGAGGTGTGGAAGAAGGAGAGGTCTCTGAGGAGGCCGTGTTAAGAGAGCTTCAGGAAGAGATCGGTTACACGGCCGATCACTTAGAGCATCTGGCCAGCTTCTGGGTCGCTCCCGGCTGGGCCACGGAGTATATGCACGCCTACCTGGCCACAGGCCTCAGGGCGTCCAAGCTCCAGGGCGACGAAGACGAGAACATCGAAGTGGTCCGCCTTCCGTTCGACGAAGCCGTAGCGATGTTCAAGACCGGCGAGATCAACGATGGCAAGACCATCGCGGCATTGCTCCTGGCCCAGCCGTTATTGACCAAGCGATAGAAAAGCGTTTGCCGTGTCTGATGGAAGCTAGATTGAGAACACCTTTTTTGTTACCATATGTGGCGGTCTTTGACCAAGAAAAATGAACCGGCGGCCACTGGGCCGTAGAAGGCGAAATTGGAGGAAATAGACAAGCATGCTCGAGCATGATGTCCTAGTAATCGGCGCAGGCCTGGCGGGAATGCGGGCGGCCATCGCAGCCCGGGCCGGCGGTGCGAACACTGCAATTATCAGTAAAGTACACCCGGTGCGTAGCCATTCCAACGCGGCCCAAGGTGGCATCAACGCCGCTCTTACCGACCGCGGCGACGAGTGGGAAGACCATGCCTACGACACCGTCAAAGGCAGTGACTTCCTCGGCGACCAAGACGCAATCGAGGTCATGTGCAAGGCGGCGGGTCAGGCGCTCATAGACATGGAGCACTTCGGCGTCACCTTCAACCGTGACGACGAAGGAAAACTGGGCACCCGGGCCTTTGGCGGTCAGCGCCGCGCCCGGACCTTCTTCGTAGGCGACTTCACCGGCCAAGCGCTGCTCCACGTCATGTTCGAGCAGCTCATAAAATCGGGCGTGCGCCGGTATGAAGAGTGGTTCGTTAGTTCGTTGATCATCGAAGACGGCCAAGTCTGTGGCGTCATGGCCCTGGAGATTCGAACGGGCCAGGTCTACGCCATCCGGGCGAAGACCGTCATTTTCTGCACTGGTGGTTTCGGCCGGGTCTTCGAGCCCAGCACCAACGCCCTGATCTGCACCGGGGACGGCACCGCTCTGGCCTACAACGCCGGGGCCGAACTGATGGACATGGAGATGGTCCAGTACCATCCCACGACCTTGGCCGGCAGTGGGGTGCTGATCTCTGAAGCGGCTAGGGGCGAGGGGGCCTACCTGTTGGATAAAGACGGCAATCGCTTCATGGAGAAGTACGCTCCCAACATGATGGAGTTGGCCTCCCGTGATGTGGTCTCCCGGGCTGAGCAGACCGAGATCGATACCGGGAACGGCGTCGACGGCTGCGTTTACCTGGATTGTCGCCATCTGGGCGAGGCCCTCATCATGGAAAAGCTCAGTCAGATCCGCGAGATCGGCATCGACCTGGTGGGCTGCGACATGATCACAGACACGATTCCGATCCGCCCCGGTATGCATTATGCCATGGGCGGCATCCGCACCAACATCGACGGCCAGACCAATCTGCCCGGCGTGTACGCGGCCGGCGAGTGCGCCTGCGTCAGCGTTCACGGCGGCAACCGGCTGGGCGCAAACTCCCTGCTGGACACCATCGTCTTCGGCGAACGCTCGGGCAACCATGCCGCTGAGGCCGCCCGCAGCACCGACTACGTCGAATTCAATGTTGACCAAGCTGTCCGCAACGAGGAGAAGCGCATCCAGGAGCTCCTGGACCGGCCCCAGAACGGCGATCGCATTGCATCAGTGCGCTTGGGCATGGGCGAGTCCATGAACCGGAATCTGGCGGTCTACCGGAATGAAGAGGGCATGAAAGAGACCCTGGTTGATCTGACCGACCTGGAAAAACGGTTCGAGACCGTGCCCGTGGACAACAAAGGGAAGGTGTTCAACACCGACCTGGTCTTTGCGCTGGAATTGGGTTTCATGCTCAATTGCGCCTCCCCAATCGCCATAAGCGCCCTGGACCGAAAGGACAGCCGGGGAGCACAGGCCCGCACGGATTACCCGGACCGGGATGACGAGAATTGGATGAAACACTTGGTGGTCAAAAGAGGAGAGGTCGGGCCGGAATTGTCTTACGCTCCCGTCAGCATCACCCAGTGGACTCCTGAAGAGAGGAAATACTAGCCGATGGATGTCACGCTAAGGGTAAAAAGGTTCGACCCGGAAGCCGCTGATCCAGCCCCGTTCTGGCAGGACTTCACAGTTGCTATCGAAGACAATGGCACAGTGTTGGACGCCCTGATCAAGGTCCGAGAGGAACTTGATGGTGGGCTCAGCCTGCGCTGCTCCTGTCGCAGTTCGATCTGCGGCTCCTGCGCGATGCGCATCAATGGCCACGCCGGACTGGCTTGCAAGACTCAGGCGGTCACGGCGATCAAAGACGACGTTATCACCGTCGAACCCGCGGGCAACATGCCGGTGGTTAAAGACTTAGTGGTGAACTTCGATGGCTTCTGGGACAAGATCATGGAGATCGAGCCTTACTTGAAGCCCGAAGGCCTAGAGCCGGAGGCTGAATATATCGCCTCCAACGAGTCGATGCTCCATCTGTCCGCCGTCACTTCGTGCATTATGTGCGGCTCCTGCGTTTCAGACTGCACGGTAATGGAAGTCGATCCGACATTCCTGGGACCGGCTGCCCTTGCGAAGGCCTACCGTTTCACCGCCGACCCCCGGGACGGCGACGAGGATGGCATCTCCAAGGACCGCTTGGAAGAGCTGACCAAGCCCTCTGGCATCTGGGACTGCACTCGCTGTATGGAGTGCGTAACAGCCTGCCCCAAGGGCGTGGCGCCGATGGACCGCATCATGGCCCTGCGCGACCAAGCCATGGAAGCCGGTTTCACCAACACCAACGGCGCCCGTCACACCGAGGCGTTCAGCGACTCAGTTGAGCACAGCGGCTGGCTGGACGAGCTCCGTTTGGTGCCAAAGTCGGTCGGCATGACCAACATCTCGGCCCTGGTTGGGTACGCGCCCATCGCCATTCAGGCCCTGACCCACGGCAAGATGCCGCCAATCATCCATAAGAAACTGCCCGATTCCAAGAACGTTAAAAAGATATTCGACAAGGTGGACGGACCGGAAGAGACCGGCCGACGCCAGTGATAAACCAAGGTCCATTCCCAATCCAGTAATCAATGGAGTCCCGCGTTGAAGTACGCTTTTTTCCCAGGTTGTGTATCCCGAGGAGGTTGTCCGGAGCTATATCCGGCCACCAAACTTATCTGCGAGAAGCTGGATATTGAGCTTCAGGAGATGCCCGCCGCGTCTTGCACCGGCGCCGGCGTCCTGCAAGAAAAGAACGAGTTATTGGGCGATACCCTAAACGCCCGCACCTTCGCCATGGCCGAGGCCCTAGACCTGCCGATATTGACCATCTGCAGCACCTGCCAAGGGGTAATGAGCCAGGCCAACTACCGGTTGAAGAACCCTGAGTACCTGGCTAAGGTGAACGGATTCCTGGCCGAAGAGGGCTTGGAGTACAAAGGCAACGCCCGCCCCAAGCATCTGCTGTGGGTCTTGGTCGAAGACGTGGGTCTGGATAAGGTATTGAGTCTGATTACCCGTCCTCTTGGCGGCGTGCGCATGGCGCCCTTTTACGGTTGCTACATCGTCCGCCCAACCGACGCTCTGGAGTTTGAAGACCATCCAGACCGGGAGACCGCTCTGGAGCAAATCATTGAAACCATCGGCGCGACAGTGGTGGACTTTGAGGGAAAGACCCGTTGCTGCGGTTTCCCAATCCTGACCATCAATGAGCGCAACTCCATGGCTATGGTTGCAAAGCACACACTGGAAGCCAAGGACCTGGGCGCCGACGCCATGATTACGCCATGCCCGCTCTGCCACCTGAACCTGGACAGCTTCCAGCCCAAGGCCGCAGCCCAAGCCGGCCGGCCGATCGGCCTTCCGATACTGCACATGCCACAGGCCATCGGGCTGGCCATGGGCATTAGCCCCCACGAGCTGGGCCTGCGGCGCCACATCGTAAATACTACTCCCCTGGAGTTGACGTTAGGCATACCCGAGCGCTAAAAGGGGACGGGCTGGCGGCAAAGCCGCGTTTAGGACAGATATTTAGGGGGCCGCTTTTGCACAGTGGCCCCCTGTTGGTTTCTTGGCCGATGAGCCTGTTGGGAGGTTGACATGCCGCACAGTACCTTGACCGTTGGCAGCGTCGAGCTCACGGTGCTCCATGATGCTGAAGTCGCTTCGCCCTTCGCACAGTCTTTCCCCGAAGTTCCGGCGGAGGCCTGGGAGCCGTATCTCAAAAGATATCCCGAGGCGTTTATCGGCGGGAACAGCAGACGGACTCACTTTGAATGTTACTTGGTCCGTTCCCAAGGGCGCATTGTGCTGGTCGACACCGGGTTGGGGACCAGCGCCACCAACCCTGGCACCGTAGACCAGATGTTCGGCGGCACCCAAGGCAACTTACTGGGCGAGTTGGAAAGTGCGGGGTATCAGCCCAGCGACATCGATACCGTGTTTTTGACACACTTGCATCTGGACCACGTGGGCTGGAACATGACTCAGAGTGGAGGACTAGGAACGCCGACATTCCCGAACGCCCGTTACATCGGCAACGAGGCCGACTGGGCTGCCTTCAACACGCCCAAAGACAAAGAGATATTCGGGTTCCCTTGGTGGGAGGACACCGTCGCTCCACTGAAAAAGGCCGGCGTCTTGGACTTGGTCACGGAAGAGACCAAACTCGACAGCGAATTGACCATCACGCCAACCCCAGGACACACCCCCGGTTCCATGAGCCTGGTGATTAACTCAGGCGGCGAAACGGCATTTCTCTTGGGAGACGTGTTCCACGGCCCGGCCCAGGTGACCGAGACCGACTGGGTGTTCCGCTTCGACATGGACTCAGAGCAAGCCGGCCGTACCCGCCGTGAAATTTTAGACCGGGCGGAGCGGGAGAACGCCGCCATCGCCATCTGCCACCACAGCGGTTTCGGGCGGGTGGTACAGGAAAGTGGGAAGCGGTACTGGCAAGCGCTTTAGTGGTCGAGAAATTTGACGAGGGAGAGAAAGATGCCACACAGCACTCTAACCGTAGGCGATGTTGAGATCACGGTCCTTCACGATTCTGAGGTCGCTCTGCCGTTCATCCGGACCTTTCCTGATGTTCCATTGGAATCCTGGGCGCCCTTTCAAGAACGGTACCCTGACGCCTATACGAAAACCGCTGATGGGACCGACAGCTTGCGGGTCCACTTCGAGTGTTATCTGGTCCGCTCGCAAGGCCGGACGTTGCTGGTGGACACCGGACTGGGGAACGGCACTTCGAACCCGGCTGTGGTAGCCAATATCGGAGGCGGCATCGACGGCGTGTTGCTGACCGAGTTAGAGGCAGCCGGCTTCCAAGCCACTGATATCGATACGGTGTTCTTGACTCATCTGCACCCAGACCACGTGGGCTGGAACGTAACTCGGAACGGGGGCGAAGAGTCGGCAACCTTTCCCAACGCCCGCTACGTGGCTCACGAGGCCGACTGGGCGGCGTTCGACACGCCTCTGGACTCTCAGATCTTCGGCTATGACTGGTGGGCCGAGACGGTGGCCCCGCTGCGCCGGATGGGCATCCTAGACCTGATAGATGAGGAGACGGAGCTTACGGGCGAGCTTACGTTGACCCCCACTCCGGGTCACACTCCAGGTTCCATGAGCATGATTGTCAATTCCGTTGGCGAGCGGGCGTTCATCATGGGAGACGTGTTCCACGGTCCGGCCCAGGTAACCGAGACTGACTGGGTGTTCCACTACGACATGGACCCGGTCAAGGCCGGCGAGACTCGGCGCGACATGCTGAAAAGGGCTGAAGAAGATAACGCCGCCATCGCCATCTGCCACCACAGTGGCTTCGGACGGGTGATCAGAGACGCTGGCAAGAAGTACTGGCAGGCGTTGTAATCGGGGCACCCCGGTCATAAACGTCATTCTGAGTCTGCCGTTTGGTAGCGGAAGAATCTACCGCGTTCTCGAAGTGCGACCTGGCTCCGTGTGGCACGGAAGACCCTTCGCCGGTGCGGTTGGCTCAGGGTGACATGCGAGGTAGGCTTCAGGGCTTTGGCGAAGCGTTAACCTCCCAGATTTACTTCCGAAGCACACGTCCACCGGCTGGGTATCGGTTTCGGTTATCCCTGGATCAGCGGCACGACTTCGCGCACAGCCTGGATGGTCTTTTCGATGTCTTCATCGGTGTGGACGGCTGAGGGGTAGTACTTCTGGGCTCCTTTGAGGATGCCCCGCTCCAGCAGCCCGGTGTTGAAACGGGTCATCATGGCGGTGTCGGCGGCCAGGGTGTCACGGTAGTTGGAAACCGGCTGCTCGGAGAAGTAGACATCGAAGATGGCGTCTTCGCCGCAACTCTGGACCGGCACGCCATTCTGGTTGCAGATTTCCACCAGCGCTTGCCGGATGGCCGCGCCGGCGCCGTGAATCTTCTCGTAGGTGCCCTCTTCCCGCATCACGGCCAGGGTGGCGAGTCCGGCGGCGCAGGCGATGGGGTTGCCGTTCAGAGTGCCGATCTGGTTGACAAAGGTATCGTCGTCGGACGCTCTCCGGTCGTAAACCGATAGGATGTCCGCTCGCCCCAGCACCGCCGCCAATGGGTAACCGCCGCCCATGATCTTGCCCACGGTGCACATGTCGGGCGTGACGCCGTAGAACTCTTGGGCGCCGCCGTAGGCCAACCGGAAGCTGGTTACCACCTCGTCGAATATGAGCGGGATGTTGTGGCGCTTGGTCAGGTCTCGCAGCCCCTGAAGGAACCCTGGCTTGGGGGAGATAACCCGCTGGACCGGTTCTACTATCACCGCGGCGATGTCGTCGAGGTGGGCGTTTATGATCGTCTCGGTAGTGGTCAGGTCGTTGTACGGGGCGATGAGCATCAGCTCTTGGATGGCCTTGGGAATTCCTCCGCTGCTGGGCATGGCCTGGGGGTACTCGACCGAAGCCGGCGGGGTGAGACTCATCATGGCGTAGTCGCTGGTGCCGTGAAAAGCGCCTTCAAATTTGAGGATCTTTTCTTTGCCGGTGAAGGCGCGAGCGGCGCGCATGGCGTTGAAGCAGGCGTCGGTGCCGCTGGTGGTGAAACGTACCTGTTCGGCGCAGGGGACGGCGTTGACCAACACCTCGGCCAGTTCTATCGCTCTTTCGTTGGTGGTGAAGAAGGTGCTGCCGCCTTCAACCGCCTTGATGACGGCCTCGGTAACAGCGGGGTGAGCGTGGCCCAAGACCATAGGGCCGGACCCCATCAGCCAGTCAACGTACTCGTTACCGCTGACATCGAAGACATGGGAGCCTTTACCGCTGGAGACAAGGAAATCCAGGTCTTCGGGAAGAACGAGGTTGCCGCCGCTGCCGCCCGGCAAGTAACGCCGTGCTTTATCCAATAAGCGTTGCTCAGCGTCGCTGCGACGGGCCATGACCACCCTCTTCCCTATAATATTTGGTGTCTATTGTATACCTGGACCGGTTAACTTTCAGTTCTGGCTTTATTCATTACATCGCACAGTTCTTGAACGCTTGCGGCTGAGGCCTGGAGCGCCGTCTGCTCCTCAGGGGTTAGCTTGATCTCCATGACCTGTTCCATTCCACCGGCGCCGAGCTTCACGGGGACGCCGACGCAGAGGCCGTTGATGCCGAACTCGCCTTCCAGGTAGGCGCAGGCGGGGAGCACGCGTTTCTTGTCCAAGAGGACAGCTTCGACCATCTGGGTGATGGCGGCCGATGGGGCGTAGTAGGCGCTGCCTTCTTTCAGCAACTCGACGATCTCTCCGCCGCCGCCTCGGGTGCGCCGCACGAGTTGGTCAATCTTCTCCTCGGCCATCAGTTCGCTGATGGGGATGCCGCCCACGTTGGTGAACCGGACGAGGGGCACCATGTCGTCGCCGTGACCGCCTAGCACGAACGCCTGGACGTCTTCAACTGAGACGTTAAGCTCCTCTGCGATGAAGGTTCGGAAACGAGCGGTGTCCAGCACGCCGGCCATGCCAAATACCCGGCTCCGGGGAAACCCGCTAACCTCGTAAACGTTCTGGACCATGGCGTCTAATGGGTTGGTCACCGGCATGATGATGCAGTTGGGGGAGTACTTGACCACCTGCTCTGTAACGGAAGAGGTGATCCGCATGTTGGTCAACAGCAGGTCGTCGCGGCTCATGCCGGGACGACGGGCGATGCCGGCGGTGATAACCACCACTTCGGAACCGGCGGTCTCCTCATAGCCGTTGCTGCCAATTATCTTGGCGTCGGTGCCCATCACCGGAGCCGATTCGAGCATGTCTAGGGACTTTCCTTGGGGCAGGTCTTCGACCACGTCCACCAACACAACGTCGGTGTAGCCGAGGGCGTGAATCCTCTGGGCTGTCGTGGCGCCCACGTTGCCTGCGCCGACGACTGTTACCTTGCTTCGCATTATGTGATTTCTCCTAGTTTTTGAGGTGCGGAATATCGATTTAATCTGGCGGGATAAATCCCCCAACTCTCCTTTTTCAAGGCGGGCTACTGGGGGATTTTTGCGCTTCGCAATAGTCAGGCGTACAGGAGAGTATTACGAGCCTGGCGGACGCCTAGCCGAGCGTATTATATACGAGAACCGGGCATGGCGGAAGTCGGTCAGAACGGCGGTTGGGCAGGGCAGTTTCAGTTTCGTCTGTCGGAGTATCATATTGCGGAATAGATGGTTCATTTCGGGGAGGAACCGATTCCGAATGTTTTAGCTCGGCGAAGATACCGGATTGCCATTCTAGTGGTAACGGTTGTCGTGGTCCTCTATGGCTCGGTGTCTTTCCTGATTGCCCAGGGAGTCACCAACGCCAGCCGAAAACCACAGGAACAAATACCATCCGACTTCAACTTGGTTTCCGAAGATGTGGAGTTCTTTTCCCGGCGCGGCGACGTGAAACTCAGCGGCTGGTACCTGCCGGGAGATGATTCCGGTCCGCACCTGATTTTTGTCCACGGGATCGGAAGTGTTCGCTCCGGGGACAAAGCAGTAGGGTTGGCGGCCCGGATCGTGGGTCTGGGCTACAACGTTCTGATGTTCGATCTGCGAGGCCACGGTTCGTCCGAGGGCGACAAGGTATCTGGCGGTTTTTACGAACGGTCGGATGTCCTAGGCGCGTTCGACTATCTATTGAGGCGAGGCGTTGATATCGGCCGCGTCGGGCTGATGGGATTTTCCATGGGGGCCGCGACATCAATCATGGCGGCAGCCCAGGAGCCGCGAATCACCGCCTTGGCGGCGGACAGTACATACGCCAACGCCTCTGAATTAATCGCACGCGAGGCGGCCCGTAAGACGCTGATTCCCGGTTGGCTGACGCCTGTCTTCATGCCTGCATCTAAGCTGATTGCCAACGGCATCTACGGGATCGACATCGGTTCGTTAGTCCCCGAAGAGTCGGTGGCCGATCTTGGATATCCGGTGCTGGTGATACACGGGACCGAGGACAAACGCATCCCATTGGAGCAAGGCCAGCGGGTCGCGGGTGCTGCTAAAGAGGGCAGCTCAATCTGGCTTGTGCCCGAAGTTGACCACCTAGACGCGTTTTTAACCCATCCTGACGAGTACACGGAGAGGGTGGACGAGTATTTCAGTTCTCGGTTCAGGTAAGGTGAGCCTTTTAGGCACGTCGAAATCCGTTAAACCGGCTGACTGAAGACCGCGCATCAGCGCCAGCCGCTGTATAGCTAGATCGCGTCCAGGATCGCGTTCAGAGTGGCGCTGGGGCGCATAGCTTTGGAAACCATCTCATCATTGGGATGGTAATACCCGCCGATATCCACCGGCTGTCCCTGAGCGTCGTTTAACTCCTGAACGATCTTCTCTTCGTTGCCGGCCAACTCCTGGGATACAGTAGCGAAGCGGGCTTGCAGCTCTGGGTCTTGAGTCTGTTTAGCCAGCGCATCCGCCCAGTACAGAGCTAGATAGAAATGGCTGCCCCGGGTGTCCAGTTCGTTCACCCGGCGAGACGGCCCACGGTCGTGTTCAAGATGCTGCCCGACCGCTTTGTCCAGGGTCTCAGCTAAGAGCGCCGCTTTGTCGTTCTTGAACGCTTCGCCGAGATGCTCGAAGGATGCTACGAGCGCGCAGAACTCACCCAGAGAATCCCACCGCAGATGGCCCTCCTCCAGGAACTGCTGTACGTGCCGGGGGGCCGACCCACCCGCGCCCGTCTCAAACATCCCACCGCCTTGGAGCAGAGGGACGACAGAAAGCATCTTGGCGCTGGTGCCCAGTTCCAGGATGGGGAAGAGGTCAGTCAGGTAGTCACGCAGTACGTTGCCGGTGACGGAAATTGTGTCCTCACCAGCCCGGCTGCGGTCCATCGAGTACTTCGCCGCGTCAACGGTGGACATAGTGCGAACGTCCAACCCCGTCGTGTCGTGGTTGGGTAGATATTTGTCCACCTTCTTAATCAACTCTGCATCGTGTGCACGGTTCGGGTCCAACCAGAAGATGGCGGGTGAGCCGGTGATCCGAGCCCGATTTACCCCAAGCTTGACCCAGTCTTCGATGGCTGCATCTTTGGTCTGGCACATCCGAAAGATATCGTTTTCTTCCACCAACTGTTCCATCAGAGTCGTGCCCGACGAGTTCACGACCCGAATTGTCCCGTTACCGGGAGCTTTGAAAGTTTTGTCGTGAGAACCGTATTCCTCGGCTTGTTGCGCCATCAGGCCAACATTGGCTACGCTGCCGATTGTAGCTGGATCAAAGGCCCCATTCTCTTGGCAATCCTCGATCACCGTCTGATACAGAGTCGCATAAGAGCGGTCAGGAATCATTGCGACGGTATCGTGCAACTCGTTATCGGGGCCCCACGTTCGGCCCCCATCGCGGATCATCACCGGCATGGTGGCGTCGATGATCACATCACTGGGGACATGCAGGTTGGTGATACCCCGGTTGGAGTTGACCATGAAAAGTTCTGGGCGGACATTATAGACGGCCTGGATATCTGCCTCGATCTCCGCCCGTTTTTCATCAGTCAGAGCTTGTATCTTGGTGTAGAGCTCAGCGATTCCATTGTCGGGGTTCACCGCAAGCTCGCCCAGTTCGGCCGAGTGTTTGTCCAACACGTCCTCGTAGTAGACCGACACGCAATGGCCGAAGATTATCGGATCGGACACTTTCATCATGGTCGACTTCACATGCAGTGAAAGTAGCACGCCATCGGCTTTAGCCTTTGCCATCTCTTCGGCGTAAAAGGTGCGTAGCTCCCTCACGTTCATCACTGCACAATCGATGATTTCATCAACCACCAAAGGGATATCTGCTTTAAGTACGGTCGAACGCCCATCGCGGGCTACATATTCGATCTTGGCTGATCCCGCCGATTCGATCGTCACGGCCTGCTCACTGCTGTAGAAATCCCCGCTAGTCATGTGGGCAACCCGGGATTTGGAAACTTCCGGCCAGTCCTGCATCATTCGATGAGGATTGCGTTTGCCGTGCTCTTTGACCGCAAGCGCCGACCGGCGATCAGAGTTCCCCTCTCGCAGGACCGGGTTGACCGCGCTGCCTAACACCTTGGAAAACCGCGTAAATATTTCACGTTGCTGGTCGTTTGCCGGATCATCCGGATAGTCGGGGATATCGTATCCTTTGTCCTGTAGTTCTGCGATCGCACCTTTTAACTGGGGAATAGAGGCGCTGATATTGGGCAGCTTGATGATGTTTGCTGACGGTTCCAGGCACAGCTTTCCTGCCATAGCAAGATAATCGGGGATTTTTTGCTCTTCCGTCAGCTTTTCTGGGAAATTGGCGATGATGCGGCCAGTTAACGAGATATCCCAGGAATCCAGTTCAATTCCAGACCCCTTGGTAAAGGCCCGGAGGATAGGCAGCAACGAGTGCGTGGCCAGGGCCGGAGCCTCGTCAATCTTGGTGTAAATGATCTGGGACGATTCTGGCATATTCTTTTCCTTATAAAACAAGTTTCGCGGGCCGCAACGAGGCGCCAAGAGCTGTTGGGTTACAGGCCCGGCCTCACGGATCAACACCGATTATAGGTCAGTTAAATTGACATGCCTAGCCCTGCCTCCATGCGTGACTGGGAACGATGGCCATTTTCGGGACATCACACCAGGGAATCAGAACAAATCGTGTCGGAAATAGCGCCAGTGGACTAAAGTTTCTGGTAGATCTGGACTCGGTGGCGGTAGCAGTCGGCCACATAGACTTTGCCGTTCTTGTCCACGTGGATCGACACCGGGCGGTAGAAGCGGCGCTTGGGTTCGATGTTTTGGACCGCCAACTCCAGCTTTCTTTCAATATCCGGGTTGGCGTCAAGCAAGGTCTGGCCCCACTTGGACATTCCACTGTGGCCGATGAGCACGTCTTTGAACCCACCGGTCCGGTCGAAGACCTGGACCCGGTCGTTCAACCAATCGCACACGTAAATATCGCCGTCTGCATCCACGGCGATGCCATTGGGGCGGTTGAACTGCCCCTCGTCTCCACCCGAGGCGCCAAAGGCCATCAGAAAATTGCCTTCAGCGTCAAACTTCTGGACCCGGTCGTTGCGCCAATCGGTGACGTAAACATCCCCAGAGATGTCGATAGCGATGCCCCAAGGCATGTTGAACTGCCCTTCAGCATCTCCCAAAGCGCCCCATTTGGATACGAACTCACCATTGGCGGTTAGCGCCTGCACCCGGTGGTTGAGGGTGTCGACCACATACAGATTGCTGCCGGGGCCGAATTCCAGGCCTGAGGGGCGGTCCAATTCTCCTGGGCCGCTGCCGTGACCACCGAAAGCCCTAATGAATTGTCGGTCGGCGCCGAAAACGCTGATCCGGTGGGAGTGTTCGTCAGCCAGATAGATCTCACCTTGGGAGCTGAAAGCGATGTCGGTCACCCAGATGAACTCTCCGGGGCCCTCGCCCCAGACACCGAACTGGTCCAGGTAATCGCCGTCGGTGGTGCACCGGCTGACACGCACACCGTCCGGTTGTTTTGGGTTGGCCCGATTGGCGACATACAACATCCCGTCAGGGCCGGTTGTAACCGCCACCGGGCCGCTGAATCCAGGGCCGGCCGGGGACAGCAGGCCGATCACGTCGTGGTAGCGGTAAAAGCCTTGGGTAGAAACGGGTTGTTCAGCCTCGGTAGTCATGGTTATGCGAACTGGTACTCCCGGCTGGAGCCAATCATCTTCATGGTGTGGAGAACGGTGTTTTCCGCGAACAGGCGGTCTTCAGGACTGCCGGCTACGAGAGCACTGCGTTGGGCGAGCATGGCTCGGACTTCGCCGGCTAGGTGCGCTTTATTTTTTTCGTGCAGCCGCATGTGGCCCATCAGTTCAAGGCAGGCGTCGATGACCGACTCCGGGTCCAGTTCGTCGGTACGGTCTAGTAGCGCATCAACCATGGCCCGAACTCCGGGTTGGTGGATGTCGCTGACCTGATCTGCCACGAAATTTATTCGTTCAACCAGGCTGCCGCTGTCGATCCATTCCTCGCCGGTATGCCAGCCTTCCACCGACGGCGGGTTCAGCAGGTCTTGGCCCATATAGCGGCACCCCATGGCCACGTCGAAGATGCCCCGTTTCGGAAATTTAAAATCGCCCAACAGGTGGAGCGTACCTACCACCACTTCCGCCGGGCTTTTTACCTTGGCGAAGCGAACACGATCCGATTTGAAAAAATCGGAATTGAACAGAACATCGAGCATCGAACGTATGTCGTAGTTCGACCGGAAATATTCCTCTTCCAAAATCTTGATGGCTTCTGGATCGCCGGAGGGCGTGTGTTGCCAGGCAGGAACTTGGACATCGTCAGCGACGAAAAAGTTGTAGAGGTGGCGGGAGATGAACCGGGCGGTGGCCGGCTGCTTGACGATGATATCGATGATGTCTTCGCCGTTGAAGTTGCCGGTATGGCCCAGGAATGTCTTCTCTTCTTCATCATGGTCATCTGGAATATACCGGAAGCGCCAAGGCAGCTTGCCGAAGGGAAATGAAGTCACGTTGTCGTCATCGATGGTCCAGCCGGTGAATGCGCGGGCAGCGGATTGGACGTCGCCTTCGGTGAAGTTCTCCTGGCCGTCCATGCCCACGCCAAGGGAGAACAACTCCAGCAGTTCCCGACCCCAGTTCTCGTTGGGGGCGTCCTTGTGGTTGAAGTTGTTATCCAGCCAGAAGATCATTGCCGGGTCTTTGGCCAGGCCAACCAGAAGTTCCCGGAAATTGCCCAGCCCCTGCTCGCGGAACAGGTCTATCTGGTTGAGCATGGTCTTTTCGTGGAGGACCTTGGCCAGTCCGGTGGCGAACACGCCGTGCCAGAACAGGGCAATCTTCTCCTGCAGTGGCCGGCCTCCGGCATAGGCGTTCATGCGATAGACCGACTCGGTCAGCGCTCCTTCGATGTTCCGGCTCTCTTTCCAATCGATGTAGTACCGCTCCAGCACGTCTTCTTCGATAACTGGCTGTAGCTCGGGATGGAGTAGTTGGTCAACGACGGCTTCGTATCTTAGCTGGGAGTAGCGGTCCAGCTCTTGGAAGGTTGCGCCAAAACCGGCCCGGCGTAGAAGGTGCGCCAGTAGGGGTTTATCGGTCTCTGGCATAGTCCTAAATCTCCGAGAGGTTAAACGAAGTTCAGCTGCTCGAATTTTCCGCCAACGATAGACGCAGCATCCAGACCCAACCACTTCTCGGCAACAGTGCCGTAGACGCCCCTGAAGTCGATGTTGTACTTCAGGTCGCCTTCTTCAAGGTCTTCCGGGCGCATGGACGGAAACTCGCTGTAGATGCCGCCCGTCACCGGGTCACCGATGGCCAGCGCCAGTCCACCTGCTCCGTGGTCGGTGCCTGAGCCGTTGTCCTTCACCCGCCGTCCGAACTCGGTGAACAGATAGATTAGTACATTGTCGGCGGTGTTGTGCTCATTGAGGTCTTCGTAGAAGTCGTTGATGGCGTGGGAGAGGTGGTCCAATAAGATACCGTGCAGCGGCCCCTGGTTGGCGTGGGTGTCGTAGCCCGGCTGCTCGGTGTAGAAGATTCGGGTGCCCAGATTGGCGGTTAGGACCTTGGCGATGCCCTGCAGGTTCCGGCCGATGATGCTGTCGCTGTATTCGATGCGGGACTGGTACTGGGCCGGGACTGTTTTCAAGATGTCCGCGCCCTTTAGGGCGTCCAGGCCGGTGGAGCCCAGGTAATCCATCACCGGACCGGTGCCCATGATTGGTGAATACATCCTAGAGAACAGGTCCAATGCTTGTATCCGCTCCTGTTCGCCGGTTATCCCTGTCAGGACTCCGTAGGTCTCCAAGACGGCTACCGAGGCGACAGGAACGCCGGTCAGGGCCATGGCCCGGGGCAGACCGCGACCGAAATTGACTCCGGTTAGCACGTTCTCGGCGTTGGGGTCGAGGTCACGGATGGCCCGTCCCAGCCAGCCCTCGGTGCCGACCTTTTCCGGCTCGCAGGTGTGCCAGATGTCCATGGAGCGAAAGTGGGACCGGTTGGGGCCGGGGTAACCAATGCCGTTAATCACGGCCACTTTGCCCTGGTCGTAAAGATCTTTAACGGCTGTGAAGGCTGGGTTGAACGCCAGCTCATCGCTGATGGGCAGGACTTCCTCTTGGGTGACGCTCACCTTTTTCCGGCTATCGTAATAAAGCGGGTCTTGGTAGGGGATGACCGTGTTGATGTAGTCGTTCCCGCCGGTCAATTGGACAACTACCAAGATCGGGTCTTTGTTAGTGCTCGTCAACTTACCATCTCCTGCCGGGCTATGGGCTGATTTTACCAGGCTACAGGTGTAAACCAAAGGGTTGGTCGGCTTAAGTACAACCCGTGTTAACCCTCCAACTGCACAGCAAATTCTTCGGGCGTGGTCACAGGCAGTTGGCAGGCGTAGTTATGGCAGACGTAGGCGGTGGGTTTGCCGTCGACCATACCGCGGGCTTCCAGCAGGGGCAGACCATATTCCCCGGCATCGTCGGCGCTGTCCGCGCCTACCAAGACTTTGTTGGGGAAGAAGCCTCCATTGACGATCTGCATCAGTGCGGTGGTTGCCGAATCGTCTCTGGGACCGATGATTATCACTTCCTTTGGCGAAGACACATAAAAGTCCAAGGCGGCAATCCAATGCCCTGTCCCTGCCGGGGCGCGGCCCATCAACTCTCGCAGTGTGCGCAGCGGAGTGGCGGCCTTCACCCGGTAATCTTCGTTCCCAGTGATCACCGCCAGTTTCAGGAGCACGTCCGTGGCCACCGAACCGCCGCAAGGCTGGGCGTTGTCCAGGACGTCCCGAGGCCGGACTACGAGCTCGTCGTGTTCTGCGCCGGTATCGTAGAAGCCGCCTACAGCGTCGTCCCAGAACAGCTCGATCATGCGGTCGGCGAGGCTGATCGACTCATCGAGCCACCGTTGGTCGAAGGTGGCCTCGTACAGAGCGAGAAGGCCATCGGCCACGAACGAGTAGTCTTCCAGGTATCCGGGCAGCTTGGCCTGGCCCGCTCGGTAGGTCCTGAGCAGTTTGCCTCCAGGGCGCATGGTCTCAAGTAGGAAATTGGCGTTTTTGACGGCCGCGTCCAGGTAATCCTGACGCTCCAATGCGGCGCCTGCTTCGGCGAAGCTGCGGAGCATCATACCGTTCCAGGATGCCAGTACCTTGTCGTCCAGCAGTGGGTGCACCCGTTTTTCGCGTTCCGCCCAGAGGGCCAACTTTCCACGCTGGACCACGTCGATCAACCGCTCCAGGGATATCCCTTGGCGCTGGGAATATTCCGAGGCTTTTTGGCTGATGTTCAGGATGTTCTTGCCTTCAAAATTGCCCGACTCTCTAACGCCGAAGAACCCGCTGAATATGCCGGCCTCATCGCCCAGAACGGCTTCGATCTCGGCTGGCGACCAGACGAAAAACTTGCCCTCTTCACCCTCGCTGTCGGCGTCGGTAGCCGAGTAGAAGCCGCCCTCGGGGCCGGTCATCTCCCGCAGGATATAGTCGAGGGTCTCCTCGGCGATGCGGCGGTACATGCCACGCGCAGTGGCTTGGTGGGCGTGTAGGTAGAGCCGGGCCAGGAGGGCGTTGTCGTAGAGCATCTTCTCGAAGTGTGGCACCAGCCAGTAGTTATCGGTGGAATAACGGGCAAAGCCTCCGGCGATCTGGTCGTAGATGCCGCCCATGGCCATCTTCTCCAAAGTGAGGTCCACCATCTCCAGAGCGCGGTCGTTGTAGCCGTGACGGTAGTAGCGGAGCAGCACTTCCAAGTTCATGGCCTGGGGGAACTTAGGCGCAGTACCGGTGCCGCCGTTCTGATAGTCAAAATTGGTTGCCAGAGTCGTATAGGCCTGATGCAACGTTTCCACCGTAAGTGGCGCGTCACCCTTGGCCATTTGGCCGGTCCGGCCCATCTGCTCGGTGATCTGCGATGTGACCCGGTCGATCTCGCTCCGATCGTTGTGATATAGGGTCGCCACCGACTGTAGCAACCGGGGAAATCCTGGCATGTTGTGCCGGTCCACCGGCGGAAAATAGGTGCCACCGTAGAATGGGCGTCCGTCTGGGGTAAGGAACACGGTCATCGGCCAGCCGCCGCTTCCGGTCAGCATCTGCACCGCCTCCATGTAGACGGCATCCAAGTCGGGGCGCTCCTCCCGGTCAACCTTGATGCTGACGAAATGCTCGTTCATCAGTGCGGCGATGGCTTCGTCCTCAAATGACTCTCGCTCCATCACATGGCACCAGTGGCAGGCCGAGTATCCGATGCTGAGCAGGATCGGTTTGTCTTCGTCCTTGGCTCTCTGCAGGGCTTCGTCGCCCCACGGATACCAGTCTACGGGGTTGTTGGCGTGCTGCAAGAGATAGGGGCTGGTCTCGCTGCTTAACCTGTTGGGCATGGTCCACCTACACGCAATCCGCCGATGGCGGCTAGAATCCTAAAATGAAACTTGAGATATTGTCGGCGAAATCAAAACTGAAAGCTATAGCCCCCGTAATCGCGTCCCCCGTCATTCTTTCGGTGGCCTATGGAGGTGGAGATTCTTCTGTTCCCGCGGTAGCGCCGACGCTTGGAGGCTCTTCGGGCGCTGGACAGATATCGATGGGCGGAGGGGCGTTGGGTGGCATCGCCCGGCCATCCTGCTGCCCCAGGTTCAGTTGGAAGAAGTGCCTGCCGGGCCATAAGCCTGGATGACCCACCGATACAGCCTTGTAGCGTGGGAATCCTGAGCCACAACCACCCCTTCGCATTCGTTTACGCCGAACGCGGACCGCACGGATTGAAGTCCGAGCTGGTCATCACCGAGGTATTCGCCGAAGACACGGACTACACGGCCGGCTAACAGGAAACCATCGTTTCCACCCTGAAGCAAGGCGAAGGCGCGGCGGTCAGGCCCGGGTCTAACCATGTGCATGAGGCATCGGGCGGACCGTCCACATTCTGGGAAACACGATTGGACGTCCCAGATTACATTCTGGCCGACCCGGCGGTGGAGACGGTTTTTGTCAGCCCAACCCTGAAAGGCATCCCGAAAAATCCTTTGGCGGTGTTTGTGTTGGTTACGGTACCGCCGGGTGGGGAGACTAGCGTTCATACCCACACCGGCCCCGAGTTTATCTACCGACTTTCAGGCGGTATCGACTATCAGGGCTATCAGAATGACATCTTTGGCATGCTGCAGATGACCAACGGAGATAAAGAATACCGCCTACCACATCGGTCCAAAATCGGAATCCATCAGGAGGAACAGTCGCGTTTTTATCGTGGTTTCTCGTTGACCTATCCCAACCCTTCGCATCGCCGGCATTTTCCCACGACACCGGTTTAGGCATCAACTTAGCATCACTGAGAAATGGGGTGTCTGTAGCTGCCGTGAGCTCCAATTTC
>VFHF01000206.1 GCA_009392095.1 SAR202 cluster bacterium | reverse complement strand
GATCTCCTCCCTTACCTCGGTGAACTCGATGTCATCGGGCGTGAAGGCGGTCGTGAGCGTGAAGAGGACGTCCTCCATTTCCAGTGGCGTTCCATCGTGGAACATCAAGTTGTCCCGAAGCTTAAAGCTGTAGGTAAGGCCATCCTCGGAGATGGACCAGCTTTCAGCGACGCCGCCCCTGAGGTCCAACCCTTCACGGGTATCCGGGTCGAACTCCACGATCTGGTTGAAGATAGAGCCTATGTGGGCCATGGTGTTATCCGCGTTGTTCCCACCGTAATATGTATCCGAGCCCGGAGACTCGAAAGACTGCATATTTACCCAGCCTCCCCGCTTGGGGTCATCACTGATCCCCGGTACCACGGCTTTGGCAACCGGCCGGGGCGTCGCGGTTGGGACTGCTGCAGAGCTAGATGAGGACTTAGCAGGAGCGGATTTTTCCGCTTTCGATGGTACCGCGGTGGGTGCTGCCGCAGCCTTGGGTGCTGCCGCAGCCTTGGAGGCTGGAGCTGCTGACTCGGGAATCGCGGTCGCAGAAGAGCCGCAGGCCACCAGCACCAGCAATAGCAGCGCCAGTGGAATGAAAATCACTGCCCGCGGTTTCCCCAGGAATCGGTATGACATTGTTTGTCCTCCAGAATTGTATTTTCCCTTGGATTCTTTTTTGCCTGGTAGTAATCACACGTAGATTGTTTGTTACGGTAGCCGTTCTAACCACACTTAGCAATGGATACCAACCGGCCGCTAGCATCCCTAAGCCTCCCGACCGCCAATGGCCCTCGAATACCTGGCCTACTGGCTCCCCCTGAGTCTTGGGTCCAAGATGTCACGGAGGGAGTCCCCCATGACGTTCCAGGAAAAGACGAGGATGGCGATAGAAAGCCCCGGTATCACCGGCAGCAAGGGTGAAATACCTATGTAGTTTTTAGTAGCGCCCCTGAGCATCCCGCCCCAGGACGGTACGTCGGGCCCAACCCCCAAGCCCAAAAAACTGAGAGAAGCCTCGGCGATAACTGCAACGCCCATCAAGAATGTGAGCGTGACGATGAAGATCGCCATTACGTTGGGAATCATGTGTCGAAACATTATGCGTAAGTGGTTCGCCCCAACCGCATGGGCCGCCAATACGTAGTCAGTCTCCTTTATGGCCAGCGCCTGAGAGCGAATGATCCTTGCTGTGCTTGGTATGAAGATGATTGATAATGAGATAATCACGTTATTTATAGAAGACCCCAAGGCCGCCATCAGCGCCAATGCCAGGACAAGGGCGGGGAAGGCGATCATGGCGTCGATCAACCTCTGGACCACCAGATCGTATAGCCCGCCGAAGTAGCCACTGGAAACACCGATTACCATTCCCAAAGTGCACCCTACCAGGGCGCTGATTAGGCCTACCTTAATTGATATGCGGGAGCCCTCTACGATGCGGCTGAAAACGTCCCTGCCCAAAGTATCTCCGCCAAAATACATTTCACTGCTGGGCGCGGCATACAATTTTTCGTGATTGGTGAAGTAGGGATCGTGGGTCCTTATCATCGGGGCGAATATGGCCACAATCAAGATAAACAGCGCCATAGTTGCCCCAAAGGCACCCAATGGTTTTGTTCTGTAGAAGTTGAAGATGTGCGTCCTGAGACTCCGTTTGGGCCGCAACCCTGCTAGGGCCTGCTCCTGCACCCGTGTTAATTCTGGCTGGAGGCTCATATTTCATACTCTCCAAACGGTTTGGATTTCCATGTTCAGGTGTACCTGATGCGGGGGTTCAGCATTCCATAGATCATGTCCACTACCAGGTTGATTATCAGAACAAGGAATGTGATCACCACGACAATGCCTTGCACCATGGGGAAGTCACGGTGGTTAATCCCACCGATGAGCAGTTGGCCCATGCCAGGCACGTTGAATATAGTCTCAATCAAGACTGTGCCGCCCATGAGGCGCCCGAACTCGTAACCGGCGACGGTGACCACCGGGAGCAAAGCGTTCTTGAGAACGTGCCGCCAAATGACTATCTTTTCACTCAGCCCCTTGGAGCGGGCGGTTCGGATGTAGTCTTCTCTGATCACTTCCAAGGCGGCCGACCGGGTTACCCGGCCCACAAAGGCCATGTGGGTGATGGCTAAAGCTAAGGCAGGGAACACGAGCTGCTGAAGGTTGGTCCACGGGTCTTTCCAGATATCTGTGTAGCCCAAAGGAGGTAGCCAGTCGAATACGTTGGCCAAGAAGAACACCATGAGGATGCCTATCCAGAAGTTGGGGATGGCTATTCCGCCGATGGTTATGATCCTTCCAAGATAGTCGGGCAAGGAGTCCTGTTTGATGGCGGATAAGACTCCTAATGGGATAGCAACTATCCCAGCCATCAGAAGTGCCAACACCGTCAACTCGAAGGTTATGGGAAAGCGGTCCTTGATGTCATCCCAGATCGGCTGGTCGTAGAAGAATGAGGTGCCGAAATCAAGCCTGGTCAGGCCCCAGATCCAATCGCCATACTGCACCACAAGCGGACGGTCGGTGCCCAATTTCGCCTTCAATCGATCAACGTCTTCTTGAGTGAAGGCCTTTTCCGTCTGCGCTCCCCCCGACAGCATCGCCACGGCGGGGTCGCCAGGCACCACACGGAGAATCACGAACACCAGGGTAAACACCAGCAACATCGTTGGTATGAAGAGCATAAGACGCTTGATCAAATAGACCTGCATAGCCAGACTCCTTGCCTTTTATCGCTGGTAGAAATTACTTATTGGATTGCAAGATTCCCAATCGTGAGGAAACTATCACAGGCTCAAATTCGCCCGTAACAGGGTTGGTACCATAAGCCATGACCAACCCTAGTCCACCAATGTCCTCTCCAGATTTGTCGCCATCCATCACGATAGACGTGATGGCGCTCCAGATGGAATAACAAGGGCACCGGAAGCTGGTTAGCGAGAGGTGGACCAAATTTTGATGGATTATACCGTGGATTCCTTTGACGGCATAGTGTAGATCTGTAGGTTTTTGCGTTCACCGCCTCAACACGATGCGCTTAAGAAATCGTCTCAACCCTCTGATCTCTGTCTGGAACTCAACTATATTGCGGCGCGGGGCTTGGTAAAAGACCTCACGTCCGCATGAATTAGGTGCAGACGATGCGGCGAGGGTGATTTCGCGTCGCAGGTCGTTTAAGTCCAATTCCAAGGGCCACTGCTTTTTACAGGTATGGCAATAGAGGTCGTTTGCCTTTGGGCGATACTCCAAGCCCCTAGGTTCGCCTCTGGCCTTTCCACAACAAGGGCACTTTCCTTGTCTGTATCTTTCTGAAGCGAGTTCAAATGTAGGAGGACCACCGGCTATCTCAGACATCAAAGAACTGACAGGGACGACACTTGTATGCCTGGGCCGTCAGGTTCTCCCCCGTCTCCACCAAGCCACTAAAAGAGGCGCTTTCTGGCTCGATCGAGCCCGGGGCGCCTCTTTCTTTGTCACCAGCACGGGGCTCTTCCCTTGTACCCAATTATTTTTCGGCCATGGCCTGATCACTATCACAGAGTCGGGTCTAGTACCACCTTACCCACAGATTCGTTCTTTTCTACCAAACGATGGGCTTCCTCGGCTTCTCGGAGTGGCATCACCCGGTCTATCAAGAGGCGTAGCTCGCCCTGGGCTGCCATTTGTAACGACCGTTCCAAGTCCTCCATCCGTTCGCCTCCCAGACCGCTAATAACCTGGAGACGGTTTTGGTACAACCGACGTAAATCCAGGGTCACCATGCCTCCGCCATGGGAACCGACCGTCACCAATCTACCTCCTCTGGCCAGGCTTTTAAATGCTGTCCCCCACATAGTAGGATCACCGACGTTCTCGAAGACGGCGGCAACACCACTGCCTTCTGTGAGACCGGCAACCTCTCCCTCCAGGTCCTGCCTCCGGTAGTTCACTCCGCGATCAGCCCCCAAAGAAAGGGCTGTCTCCACCCGGTCATCGCTTCCAGCAGCAGCGATGACCTGTACTTGCATAGTCTTGAGTACCTGAACGATGCAGCTACCGAGGCCCCCAGCAGCGCCCATAACCAATGCCCACTCGCCTTCTTTAATGCCGGCCAGGCGTGCCTCTCCAAAGGCCAGAGGAAAGTGCCTCGCCACCAACGTGGCTTCGGGGAAAAGCAGGGTATCGGGGATGGAGACCCAGTTGCAGGAGGGAAGGCAGAGATATTCGGCGTATCCTCCCCAAGATTGAACCCCTAGCATCCGTGGCTGAACGCATTGTAGGTAGTCGTGTCGCAAGCACTGCTCGCACCCGCCACAACGGACACCACCGTAGGCCACCACCCGCTGGCCAACCCTTAGTCGAGCGACGCCAGAACCGACTTCTATCACTTCTCCCGAAGGATCAACCCCCAAGATGTGAGGCAGGGTTGTGCCGTAATTGCCTAATCCAGCGCGGACGTCTAAGTCTAGGGTACGGTTTACCGAGACCGCGCGGACCTTGACCAGAACTTCTCCAGGGCCAGGCGTGGGTGTGGGGATATCCTCCCAGCCCATCACCTCCGGGCCACCGAACCGTTTCATGACAATAGCTTTCATACAATCCCCTTGTTGGTCGGCAGCTGGCACATGCCCAAATGTTAATCTCGTTTGCCTACTTCAGTCACCTGACGTCACTCTCCAAGTAATTTTGCGAGATCAGTCTGACAAGCGATAGCGCCCAATATGGCTATCTAGTATTTCTTGTATCCTCGAAATACTCCTCCGTTAACAGTCGGCAAAAAGCCTTCAGAGGTTCAGTTTGGAGGCTTTTTGGACAATCTATTCGCAACGTAGGCATCGGGTTTGTTTAAATACGGTGTCATGTACATCATTATTTTCTTGTAGGTAGTCCATGATGATTCGCATGACCTTACTCTCAGTGGGAATGTTGTAATCGTCCTTCATGATCCGCATAAAGGTTACATGATCGTTGTTAAGTTCGATCTCGACGGTTTGTTTTTCACCTGCCATAAGTAGTCCTCCTTTTAATTGCCTGGATGCTCACCACAAGAATAACCTCTTTTATGATATGCAGCGAATCATCGCCCGCGCCCATGCACGTTGTTGCATCTCCCGGCGGCGGGAACCCACCCTGCCCGGTTCGTCTTTCCTCAAGGGTTACCGCTGATGGCGTTGGCCTGTACGGCGACGCCTACCGCTACGCCAACGCCCGCTAGCCCCATGTATTCCAAAAAAGAAGCGATAGCAGTTGTGAAAGAGCATCTACAGGCGTCAGCATTTTGCGAACTGACAGGCTTTTCTTGCGCCAGCCCACGTCAATCCCATACGTTCCAGGGCATGGGTTTCCACTATCGATTCAGCCGCGGCGACCGGGTGCAGATTATCTCCGGCAAGCATAAAGGCGCGACCGGCACCGTGGACTCAAATGTATTCCAGCGGAGCGTCGACTTCCCTATAGACCATACGCCCTGCCATCATGTGTTGCTGGACAACGATTTGGTGATTACCATCAACGTTAACCAAGTGGAGGCACTCAATGAGATTGTTCCACCGAACACGCAAGGACGCCGCGACGTCGATTTTGAGAGACGGCTTCAAGGATAGAACCGACCCGACAGGGACAAATCACGGGTTTTTCGGCCAGATTCCGGAAATCAAAGCCGTTCGGTTTAACGACGTTCCGTTGGATGGCGATGAAGGCAGACTGCTCTTGTTAGAAATCCCAGATAAAGTCGTCCAGCAACTGGACACCACTGTCCGTATGGGGTTATGGGGGCGCAGTTCCTTGCCACACTTCAGCAGATATAGGTCGAATGTTCCAGAAGTCGATGAAGGACCCACCATAATCGATGAATTCGGCAAGCCCTACACGGAATATCTCATCCCAGCCGAAATGGCGAACCAGTATGGTCCGCCGATAGACATCACTGACAGCGAAGAAGAATATTTACCGAATCGGGGTTTTTTTAATGGCGGTTCCGTATAAGAAACTAGAAACGTCCGAAGAATATCCAGATCATCCAAATGTATTTGAGTGGCTAAGACTCTTATTGAGCCGCTTATCGCACCATTCCAAGGTATCAGATTGTCTACGGCAATCTGCTGAAGCGCGCGTAGCCCAAAAAAATTCGGACACTTTTCCGGTTGGTCGGCAATAAAGAATGCCTCTAGATTTCGGTCTAGAGGCCTATTACAAGCCTAAAATGAGTTGTGCCGAAGGTCAGAGTCGAACTAACACGGGGTCACCCCCAAACCGGTCCTTGAGTCCGACTCTGGTCGTTTTACTCCATCACACGACATCCCAAGTAATATCCTTTCGAAACCCTAATAGCGGCAATTCTAATTGCAATTTCCCTATCCTGGCTCTCTTTGCATTTCCTCTTTTACCCGGTGGCACGACATATTCGTTACCAGTTTACAGTTTTGACATTGAATCCGGAGCTACAACGGGGCATGATGGGATAGCAAAGTCAACCTCCTCATGAATATGGCGAAAATTGCCAGGCATCCGGTCGAGGCGCCCTTTCAAATAAGATGACCCAACCCGACACTAAGCCCAGTGCTGCGACCCGAGTGCTAGGGCTGTTTTATGGCTGGAAATTAGTCGGTCTTACGTTATTGGTGACAGCGATGGCCGGCGGGCCCGTGTGGAACGGAGTGGGCGTGTGGGTTAAGGCCTTGGAAATGCACTTTGGTTGGAGCCGTACCCAACTAACGGGCGCCTTTTCCATGGCTCAGCTTGAAGGCAGCTTGATCGGTCCTCTCATGGGCTACTTGATCGACAAGCTAGGCCCGCGGCGGATGGTATTCATCGGGTTTTCGATTACCGGTTTGGGGTTCATCCTATTCAGCCAGACGACCCATATAGTGACCTTCTACGTCTCCTACTCGTTCATCATGCTGGGGACGGCAGCGGGCACCTGGCTGCCCATGATGGCAGTAATAAACCGTTGGTTTAACCGCATGAAGGGCCAAGCCATGGCGGTGGCAGGCGAAGGCTCATTTCTGGGCGGACTGCTGTTGGTGCCCGCGTTAGCTTGGGCGGTGAACCCTGCTCAGCACGGATGGAGCGCCACGGCGATGTGGATTGGGGTCGTGTTTCTCGCCGCAGGATGGCCTCTGTCCCGATTAATACGCGAGCGCCCAGAAAACTACGGTGAACGGCCAGATGGGGATCTTCCATTGAAAGCCCCAGAACTCCTTGAGAAAGGAGTCTCAATTGATTCGGACAGTTTGGACGACGGGCCAGAGTTCACCGCACGGCAGGCTATACGCACCAGCGCTTTCTGGTTCATCACCTTCGGCCACGCCCTGTCGTCGATGCTCATCGCCACCTTGACGGTCCACATGGTGCCCATGCTGACCGACCAAGGGCTGTCCCTACAAACCGCCGCCTACGTCTGGTCTGTGCTGATGGCGGTGGGAGCGGTTTTCCAGCTGATCGGAGGTTACGTTGGTGACCGGGTGCCTAAGAACCTGGCCATCTTCGGTTTCACGACCTTGCAGGCGGTTGGGTTCCTTATGGCGGCCTTCGTTGACAACCTGACCATGGCCGTGCTGTTCGCAGTCGTCTACGGCGCGGGCTTTGGCGGGCGCGTCCCTTTAACCACAGCCATAAGGGGAGACTACTTTGGCAAGGGCGCCTACGCCACCATCACGGGGATTTCCATGGCGCCGCTTTACATCTTCATGCTGATAGCACCGCTTTTCGCCGCCGCCATGTTCGACGCCCGTGGGAACTATACCCTGGCATTCCTCATTCTAGGGGCAATCGGGTCTTTAAGCGGGGTACTTTTCTTGTTCGCCAAAAAGCCGTCGTTCTCACCATCCTACCGACAGGCGCCCCCGGAATCTCGCCAAGATTAGCAGGGACTCCGACACCGTTATCAACACCCGTCCTCGGAGTAGGCTGCCGGGCCAACGGCAACCGGGGTCTCTTCTATCGGGGTGACTACAACCGGGGTT
>VFHF01000205.1 GCA_009392095.1 SAR202 cluster bacterium | reverse complement strand
GCCTGACCTATGCTGGCGCCAGCCTCGAAATGGGCGCGTTTAGACTTGTTTAGAGACCCGTTTGGTCTGAGCTTGCCCCGCTTTCTTCTGCCCTTGATTCCAAAGAATGGTGAGATCTTGAGCAACGTAGACCGCATACTTGAAGGCGCCCTGGATATACATGTGCATTTCGGCCCCGACCCGAAGGTAGAACGCAGGGCCGGCGCGGTAGAGATCGCATTACAGGCCAGGGAAATGGGAATGCAGGGCGTTGTCCTGAAGAGCCACGAATACCCCACCCACCCGGTGGCGGCCACCACCAGCGACCTGGTGAGCGATATCACGGTGCTTGGCGGGGTGGCCTTGGACGAAGAGGTGGGCGGCCTCAACATCCGTGCGGTAGAAGCCACCGCCAACATGGGCGGCCGCATCGTCTGGATGCCCACCTATTCAGCCAAAGCGGACCGAGAAGCCAAAGGTCTGGATGGAGGCATCTCATTGTTGGACGCCTCAGGTTCATTGGTTCCGGAGGTCCATCCAATACTGGAATTGATCAAGTCCCATGACATGGTGCTGGCCACGGGTCACATATCTACCGCCGAGAGCATGGCGTTGGTGGCCGAGGCCCGCAACATCGGGATCCAAAGAATCGTCGTCACCCATGGGACCACCATGTCATTCTGGACCGGAATGACCGTTGAAGACATGAAAGAACTGGCCGGCATGGGCGCCTTCATCGAGCACTGCCTGCATGTGATGATGCCAACTACCCACCGGATGGACCCTAAGGAACTGGCCAAGACAATCTCGGCCATCGGACCGGAGAGATGCATCTTGAGCACGGACTTTGGACAGGACTTCCATCCGATGCCGGCCGAGGGAATGCGCATGGGCATCGCCACCATGCTCCGCGCCGGAATGGAAGAGGTTGAGGTTGGCATGCTCGTGAAGGACAACCCCTCCCGCTTGATGGGGACCTAGAACCAGTCTAATTACCGTCCCTGCTGAACCTTATCCAGACGACTGGAGCATCTGAAGTTTTGGCCCATTCGGCTATGCGGTGGCCCACAACCCAAGCGATCCCCCGCTGACAATCGAAGATGGGCACGTTTCCTCGCCAGGCGCGGGGCACATGCCGGTCCGTGAATAGGTCCTGTAGTTTCTTCTGGCCCTGCATCCCCAATGGCTGAATCCGATCGCCGGGCCGCCAAGCACGCACTGTTGCTTGGTCCCCGATCGCGCCGCGGTCCAAGCAAACCGTCCATTCACCCTCCGAACCGGCGCCGGCCCAATCGGGCTTTTCACCCGCCGTTCCGGCCTGCATGGTAACCAGCCAAGGGCCAGCCGGCACAACCGTTGCTTCGGCTTCCGTGGGCAGAGTGATGGAGTATTCGCCGTCTAGTTCAGGGTAGCGGGGGTCCTGCTCCGAGCGCAGTGTCAGTACCATTTCGGCGAATTCTTGCCGGAGGACTACTCCTCCCGGTAATTCCAAAGAAATGCCGCTGCGGTCCTCCGACGCCAAGTGTTCCATGGCCACCATATGGCTCTCACGAAGCCGGGTGGAATCTCCGGTAACCAATATGTAGCCGCGACGAAGGGCCAGCCGTTGCAACAATGGATGCAGTTCCCGAAGGGCCGCCCTGGAGAACTGAACTTTTCCCCTGGATCCCACGGCCACACCCTGCCAAACTTTATCCAGCTCTCCCTCTACAAAATCCAGGTCTTCGGCGGCCGTGCGGGCCAAGCGCACCAGGGCGCTCCGCACCTTGGGGTTGTAGTCCTGTTCCAGCTTGGGCATCAGGTCTTGGCGTAGCCTGTTGCGAGTGAACCGCCACATGTAGTTGCCGCTGTCTTCCCGGTAGGTGCGCCCAATCTCCCGGCAATATTCGGCGGTCTGTTCTTTTGTTATATCCAGGAACGGCCGAAACAACTTTAGGCCACCGGTATCGATCGGCCAGGGCCAGTCCGAGACCTCACCCATACCCCGAAGGCCATAAAGGCCGGATCCGCGCAGGATATGGAGCATCACCGTCTCCGCCAGATCATCGGAGGTGTGGCCCACGGTGACCGCCTTTGCGCCTGCCTGCGCGGCAACCCGGGCCATGAACCCGTAGCGCATCTCCCGTGCTCCCTGCTCAAAGGAGGATATGCCTCGCTCTTTCTGGTACGCGTGGGGGTCTTCTTTAACCACCGTCACTGGAAGTCCTAGCTCCTCGGCGATCTCGGCCACGAAAACGGCATCGTCCTCGGCCTCTTGGCCCCTGAAGTTGTGGTTGAGGTGGGCGACATGGAGGGAAAGCCCGTGGGACTCTTTAAGGCGGTGGAGGGCGTAGAGCAGCGCTGAAGAGTCCGGGCCGCCCGATGCGCCGACGACCAGAGTTGTGCCGGAGTTGGAGTAGCCGGATCTGCGGAGAGCGGAAGCCACCTTGCGTTCCAGTACGGCGGCGATAGCCACAATAGACTCCGGCTACCGGTTTTCGGGGGACAGGTGCCCGGTGGAGTTATAACCGGTGAGTCGGCGGCCCCGGTCATCGCTATCAAAGGTGGTTACCGAGGCCAAGTTTAACGACATGCGGTGAAAATGCTCTAGTGGCACTCCAAGCAGTTCGCCGACGATAGACCGGATGGCGAAGTTGTGGGAGATGATCACCATTGACTCGTCTCCCGAGTGTTTCTTCTCGATCTCCAAGATTGTCTGCCAGGCCCGCTCCCTAAGTTGCTTCAGTGACTCCCCGTTGGGCATGGACACCTTGTCAGGGCCGGAACGCCAAGCCGCGAAGACCTCAGGCCACCCTTTGCGCATCTCCTCCCCGGTTACCCCTTCCAGATCGCCCAGGCTGAGCTCTTTCAGACCCGGCTGCTTGGACACCGGCATGGGGGTGACTTTGGCGATCTCATCCGCTACTTGAACCGTCCGAATCAGAGGGCTGGAATAGATAGCGCAATGGCCCCATGAAGCGGCGGCTTTGGCCGTCTCTTTCGCTTGGGCAAGCCCTCGCTCGTTCAGGCTGATGTCCTGGTGACCTTGGAACCTGCCCAGCTTATTCCACTCGGTCTCCCCGTGGCGGACCAAAAAGAACTTCACTAGTCGGCCTCGTCCCTATTGGTCGCAGTAGGAGAGTTCAAGCGTCGCAACTCCACTTCCTCAATCCTGACACGTTCCATGTTCCTGACCGTGAACCGCAGATCACCGAACTCCAATACATCTCCAACGTCGGGGATCCTACCCATCCGGTCCAGGATAAATCCGGCCAGGGTCTGGTAGTCTCCTTCAGGGATTCCCAGCCCCAGTTCTTCATTGATGTCCGAAATGGCCAAACCGGCATCCATAAGAAAAGCGTCACGCCCAAGGGCCGTGACCGTCTCTTCGGGGGCCGAGCCTTCATCGCCCATCTGGCCCACGATTACCGCCATCATCTGCTTCAGGGTGGCGAGTCCGGCGATGCCGCCAAACTCGTCGACCGTGAGCACTACGCTGTGACCGCCTTCCCGCATCACGTTGAACGTCTCACTGACGCTTTTCGTCTCAGGCACGAAGAAAGCTGGCCTGAGGTCTTTCGTCACCCGGCCACTAGCCTCACCGTTTAGTCCTTTTATGCCAGAGAGTATATCCTTCACCGATAACACACCAAGCACATTTTCCATCGATCCTTCATATACCGGGAACCGTGTATGGGTGTGCTCAGAGTAAACCTCGAGGAATCGCTCCAAATTGTCGCCGTTCTCGACCCAGACGATCTCCGGCCGGGGCGTCATGATCTCCCGTATCTGGCGGTCGCCAAACCGGAAGACTTTGTCCAACAGCGCGGCCTCGCCGGCATCCACGGCGCCGGTCTGGGCGCCGGCGGAAATCATGGTGCGAATCTCTTCCTCTCCAATCTGGGGTGTAGATGCCGAGATGCCGAGGGCCCGGTTGGTCATGGTGCTGAAAAGCTGGAGCAGCGTGACCATCGGAGACAAGGTCAGCTCCACCAACCGGATGGGCCGTGATACTGCGAATGCGACCTTTTCGGAACGCCGCCAGGCGATGTTCTTGGGCACCGTCTCGCCGAAAAGCAGCAGGAATGTGGTCACGCCTGCGGTTGCCGCCAAGACCGAAAAAGCCTGATTGGTGATGAGGTTCAACGCCAGTACGGTGGCCAGAGCGGCAGCGGCGGTATTCACCAGGTTGTTGCCCAAGAGCACGGTGGCCAGGAATCGCTCCGGACGTTGGATTATGTGGGAAACGCGGTCTGCGCCCGACCGACCACTGCGGACAAGGTGCATGAGACGTGCCCTGGGCAGAGCGATGAACGCCGTCTCAGAGGCGGAGAAGAATCCAGAAAGGCCTAGACATACTACCAATAGTGCTAAACGCCACGAATCACCGGCATCCATAATGGAAGCCACCTCCAAAGGCCACGAAAAGTTGCCCCAAGGCAATATCGAACCTATTCAGGATGATAGCATCGAGTGTAAATTAGTGTAAAGTTGAACTGGGACTGCCTATTCCGAGGCTATTCAGGCGCTAAATTTCCAGGGGCCACACACCATATATGGCAATAAAGATTCTGGGCATAGAGACCTCATGCGACGAGACGGCCGCGGGCGTAGTAGAAGACGGCCGCACGCTTCTGGCCAACGTGATTTCATCCCAGGTCGCCCTTCATGCCCCTTACGGAGGAGTTGTCCCAGAGGTTGCATCGCGGCAGCACGTTCGAGACCTGGTCCCGGTGTTGGAACAAGCAGCAGCCGACTCCGGTTTGGGCCTGGAGGATATGGACGCGATCGCTGTGACCTATGGGCCGGGGCTGGCCGGTTCTCTGATCACCGGAGTGAACGCCGCCAAGGCTATCGCCTACTCCCTGGGAATACCGCTAATCGGAGTGAACCACCTTGAAGGGCACATCTACGCTTCATGGCTCGCCAAAACCGACCTGGAGAATGACCCCGGCTTCCCGCTGGCCTGTCTGGTGGCTTCAGGGGGCCATACTGACCTTCTTTTGATGGAAGGGCACGGCAGGTACAAGTTGGTAGGGCGCACCCGTGACGACGCCGCCGGCGAAGCTTTCGATAAAGCAGCGCGGATTCTGGGGTTGGGATTTCCTGGTGGACCCGAGATACAACGGGTCTCCGAAGGCGCGACCGGTGAAGAAACCCTGCCGCGGGCCTGGATGAAAGACACCTTGGACTTCAGTTTCAGCGGTCTCAAGACGGCGTTGCTGCACACGGCCCAAGACCGTGGAATCTACCCTGATCCCGAGGAAGGTGTGGACCAGGTACGCTTGGTCCGGGAATTGGCGGCGGCGTTCCAAGAATCGGTGGTGGACGTAATTTCGGCCAAATTAGTGGATATGGCGGCCAAATACAAAGTCAAAGGCCTGGTCTTGGGGGGTGGTGTAACGGCCAATTCTCGTCTACGTGAGGAAATCATCAAGCGGTCACCTCTCCCGGTGATTATCCCGCCACCAGTACTGTGCACAGATAATGGGGCGATGATCGCGGCCTGTGGCTACTTCCAGTATCAGCGGGGCGAGGAAACGCCCATGAACATCGACGTGGAGCCTGGTCTGCCTTTGGGGTAGGTTTTCCCTGTTTGCAGGAAAGTTAGGTCCGACGGAGTCGTGACTCTCGATGATGTCGGTATTGCGGCCGGTATTAATCCGCCGTTAACTTAGAACCGGCGACAACGGACTGACGGGCAGCGAATGAGGCGTTGACCACTGCGTGCATGTCGTTTTCAGCCGGCTCCCCCCTGAATGGAAACGTGAGCTTTACGCCGTCCCCTTGGAAGGTGACTTCACCGTCTGGCTTCCCAAAGTAGACCTGGGCCATCATGGCGACGCTGGTCAACACGGCCAAAAAGACCACAAAAGCCACCAGGTCCATGCGAATTATCGGAACGGTCGGACCATCGATCCGGCCGGTCAGCCAGTAAGCCAGCAGTACGTAGAAAAAAACGGCGGCAACAACCATCAGTCCGCCTTGAAACAACGTGCCCTTGCCGCGTCGCCCAGCCACCACCGCCACGGCTTTGACCTCTTCCAATGGCATCAAGACCGTTTCTCTCAATCCATCCCTTTGCCCAAATGCCATGATCCGCTGGTTCGTCAACACCAACATCCGGCCTTCTACTGTGGGACCTGGTACCAAGCCCTGTTCGGGCACGAAAGTATGTCTGATCGACTCTCCGGCGAGCAGACTCACCTTTCGGATAACAACACCGGAATCCGGTAGTTCAGACGAGGGAGTTTCGGAAAGTCCAGATGAGGGGCTACGGGCAACCGCCTGTCGGCTCAAGCCCTCCGAGGATGGAGGAGTAACACCCTGATACAACCCAGAAAACAGGCCCTGCGTTAAGCCTTGAATCAGACTCCGAGTGAGCGATACGGGTATGGCAGGCCGATTCACCGGCCGCGATTTAGCTCGATTCGGGTGGCGCCGAACAGGCGGGAGTTTAGACGGGTCTCCGTACAAAATCGCTCCTTTACCAAAAGGCCATAGTATCATAGGCCGCGTGCCTAGTAACACGTAAACAAAGCTGGTAACTGAAGCCTCTACGTAGCCATTTTCGGATTGTCTCGGGACGGGCGTTGACCCGGGCTAGTCTTCATACCTAGGCACAAAACATTGACACTCCGATAGGTCATTTGGTAATCTTTTATATCAAAGGCAATGATGGAGACGAGTAGGCAGGGGTAGGCGCCTAGCGAGCCTGGTACGGTGAAAGCAGGCGCGCCGAAGCTGGCTGAAAATCCCTCCGGAGCCGCCAGTCGAAATTCCTCTGAAGATGAAAGAGGGCAAGTAGACCAGGCCGGGGTTCGTTCCCCCGTTAAGAAAGACGGGACATGTTTGTGTCCTGCTAGAGAGGTCCCGATTACATCGGGATAATTAGGGTGGTACCGCGGGAATATAACGTCCCGTCCCTATGTTGGGATGGGGCTTTTTTATTGCCCGGCAGCAGCTCTTCCGGCGCCTTTCACGGCAGGCGATAGTCCTACCATTATTGGAGACTGCTGAACTGTTATGAAACTTAAAGGCTCGGAAATCGTCTGCGAAAGCCTGCTCCGAGAGGGTGTCGATGTCGTCTTCGGCTATCCCGGCGGGGCGATTCTCCCCTTCTATGACGCCCTCTGGGCTTACCCCCAACTGCGCCACATCCTGGTGCGCCACGAGCAGGCCGCCGCCCACGCCGCTGACGGCTATTCAAGGGTCACCGGCAAGGTCGGCGTCTGTGTCGCCACCTCCGGACCCGGCGCAACCAACCTGGTCACTGGCATCATGGGGGCGAAAGCCGACTCAGTGCCGATGGTCGCCATCACCGGCCAGGTTGCCCGGTCATCCTTGGGTAGCGAGGCCTTCCAAGAGTGCGACATATGCTCCATCGCCGCGTCAACAACGAAAAAGACGTACATGGTGATGTCCGCCGCCGACCTGGCCGATACGGTCCGGGAGGCGTTCTACATCGCTCAAGAAGGCCGTCCCGGTCCGGTGCTAATCGATATTCCCAGAGATGTCCAGCTTGAACTGGCCGAAGCTGAATTCCCCGAAGTAACCGCCCCTAAGACGCCCGAAGTCTCAGAAGAGGCGATGGAGCGGCTAAAAGAAGCCGCCCGTCTGATCAACGAAGCTGAGCGGCCTTTGATCATCAGCGGTCACGGCGTGATGACCTCCGGGGCCACCAAAGAACTTCTGTCCCTGGCCGAACGCTCCGGCATCCCCGTGATCACCACGTTGCTAGGCCTGGGCAGCTTCCCCGGTGGCCATCCTTTGAGCATGGGAATGCTGGGTATGCACGGTATGTACTGGTCCAACCTATCGGTGGACCAGGCCGACCTGATCGTCGGCGTTGGCATGCGTTTCGACGACCGGGTCACTGGCAAGGTTGACACCTTCGCCCCCCACGCCCGGATCATCCACATGGACATCGACGCCACACAGATCGGTCGCAATGTGCCGGTAGAAGTTCCGGTGGTCGGCGACGCCAAGGCGCTGCTCCACCAATTAGCGCCGATGGTGACCAATACTCCCCGGCCTGAATGGATGCAGTTTATCGAAAATCTGAAGCAGAACCACCCGTCGCTATCCATCCCGTCCAGCGATGTTCTGCAGGCCCAGCAGGTGTTAAGCGCTCTGGATATCGTGTTTCAAGAAGACCCGGAAACCACGGTGGTAACCGGAGTGGGGCAACACCAAATGTGGGCGGCCCAATTCCTGTCCTTCAATCACGAAAACACGTTCATATCATCCGGCGGGCTTGGAGCCATGGGTTTCGAGATTCCAGCAGCACTCGGCGCCCAAGTAGGCAAACCCACCGCCCCGGTTTGGTCGGTCGCCGGCGACGGCGGATTCCAGATGACCAATCAGGAACTGATGACTCTAGCCGAAGAGAAACTGCCGGTTAAGATCGCACTGATCAACAACGGTTACTTGGGCATGGTCAGGCAATGGCAGGAGATGTACTTCGAGAACCACTTGAAGGCCGTGCCGATACGCGGCCCGGACTTCGTCATGCTGGCTGAATCGTACGGAGTGAGCGCGGTCAGGGTCACCGAACAGGAGGACGTGCTGCCTGCTTTACGCCAAGCCCAGGCGCATGACGGGCCGTTCCTGATTGAGTTCGTGGTAGACTCAACCACGAATGTCTACCCCATGGTCCCGCCGGGCGGCTCTCTGGCCGACACGATTGAAGACCCTGTGGTCACTACAAATACGGTGACTTAAACAACGGAGCCCATGTGGAAAAACTATCGATTCAGGATGCTTCCCGCCGCCTCAACATCTCTCAGCGCGACGTCCGGGAATACATCCGGAACGGCGAATTAAAGGCCGAGCGAGACCCGGACTCGGAGCATGGCCGCTGGCTGGTGCTCATGCCCGAGGGAGACTGGCAGGACAAGTTCAAGTCCTATTTGGACGAGCTGGATGCCAGCATCACCCGTTGGTGGTGGACCAATGTATCCAAGACCGGTTCAGTCCACTACTTGGAAAACACGGGCATCGAAAACGTTGAGCCGGACTATCTATGCGGACATCGCTCGGAGAACCTCTGGTCCGCGGTGGGCCACACCGCCAACGACCGATGCATCGAATGCCTCATGCGGGCCACGGAACGCGGCTTGCCCTTGTTCGAAGAGGAAGTCTCAGGCAGTTAGCGGAGACTAACCCCCTCCCCCGGCTCCCGCAGGCCCGATGCCTGGTTCGGTCATGCTCTCCGGCTTCAGCAATTCGTCCAATTCAGCGTCGGAAAGCTCCGTCTTCAGTTTGGCCATCTCCCTGATGGTCGTTCCCTTGGCCGAAGCCTCTTTGGCGATGGCTGCCGCCGCGTCGTAGCCAATGGCCGGCGCCAAAGCCGTGCCCAGCATCAGTCCTTTCTCGACCATATCGGGGCCCACGCTGGTCGCGGTGATCCCCTGAACGCACTGGTCGGCGAAGTTGTGGGCCGATGTGGCCAATAGCGATATGGATTGCAGGATGTTGTAGGCCGCCACCGGCATCATGGTGTTCAGTTCGAAGTAGCCTCCCTGGCCGGCCAGAGTCACCGTGGCGTCGTTACCCACTACCTGGGCGACCACCTGGATCACTGATTCCGCGATCACCGGGTTTATCTTCCCGGGCATGATGGAACTGCCCGGCTGGACTTCCGGCAGGGTGATCTCCCCCAGACCCGCCCTGGGTCCCGAGGCGATGAACCGGATGTCGTTGGCTATTTTGTGTAGGCTGATGGCGATCGTCTTGAGTTCGCCGCTGGCCTCCACCAGGCCGTCCAGAGAGGCCTGGGCCTGGAAGTGGTTGGCAGTTTCCTTGATCAGCACCCCAGAGACCTCAGAAAGTGTCTTACAGGCCCGTTCGGAGAATTCTTCATGGGTGTTCACGCCGGTGCCCACGGCGGTGCCGCCCAGGGCAACCTCAGCCAAGGCTTCTTGGGCCCGCTGCAGGCGTTGCACACTGTACTCGGCCTGCCCGGCGAATCCCTTGAACTCCTGTCCCAGGCGTACCGGTGTGGCGTCCTGTAAGTGGGTACGGCCGGTCTTGACGATTGGCCAAAACTCAACGGACTTCTTGTTCAGCTCATCGGCAAGGAACTGTAAGGACGGAATCAGGTCTTCCTTGATGGAGAGCAATGCCGCTAGGTGGATGGACGTGGGGATAACGTCGTTGGAGGACTGGCCCATGTTTACGTGGTCGTTGGGGTGGACCAGTTTGGAGCCCAGGTCGCCGCCCAAGATCTGGGTGGCGCGGTTAGCGATGACCTCGTTGGCGTTGGTGTTAGTGGAAGTGCCGGAGCCCGTCTGGAAGATGTCCAGAACGAAATGTTCGTCCAATCCACCGTCAATGACCTCTTGCGCGGCAGCCACCACGGCATTGCCGGTCTTCTCTTCCAGCAGACCCAGGGACATGTTGGTTTTGGCTGCGGATTGTTTCACCAGGCCCAGAGCCCGGATGAATGACCGGGGAAAGCCCAGACCGCTGATGGGGAAGTTCAACACCGCCCGCATGGTTGACGCACCGTAGAGGGCGTCGGCTGGGACTTCCATCTCACCCATGGAGTCCCGTTCAATCCTAACGTTGGGGAGCGAGGACATGTTGGTACCGTCCTAAAATATGGGATTGGCTAAGCCAGTCTGATTTTATCTGGAGTTAAGCCTGTTGGGTAGTGCGGCGCAGTCGACTACGATCGGGCGCATCGAAGCACAACAAAAAATGGTTGTATCTATCGGCGGTAGGTTCAATCGCTTGACCAGTCATCCTTCAGCATGCTCTGGTAGCAGAGCGTTTTCACAAATTGTTGAAAGCGTTCTTTCTGCCCAACGATATAGACTAAGAGAAAGGCCCCTCAATTGAGGGGCCTTTCTCTTTTTGCTTCCTGTGCATTCGCCGTTGACCGATAGCCTCCTACTTGCCCTCTTTGATCCAGTCGGCCACCCGCTCCGCAATCATGATGGTCGTCGCGTTGGTGTTGGCGCGGATCACGTCGGGCATGACCGAGGCATCGACCACCCGCAGATTCTCTAGCCCGTGTACGTGGCTGTACTGGTTCACTACAGCCATCGAGTCGGAGCTTGGCCCCATCTTGCAGGTGCCCGAGACGTGGTGTTGGGTGTAGCAGTTGGTCATGATCCACCGGTCCAGCGTTGCGTCGTCGGCCAGTACCTCTTTGGTGGGATTTAGCTGTTCGACGACATGGGCTGCGAGAACTGGGTGTTCGGCAACCTCCGCCGCCTTGCGCAATGCGCCTCGCATCCGCTCCCGGTCATACTCGGCGGAGAAAAA
>VFHF01000204.1 GCA_009392095.1 SAR202 cluster bacterium | reverse complement strand
CCGCCGATGGTGACGCCTCGGACAGCGGCGGTCACTTCAACCGATGCTACCTCGGATAGGACGGCGGTCATGGCGGCAACGTTTTCCTCCCATGTGTCCTCAGGGTTGTAGACTAATAGCGCCGTAACTCCCTGGGGCACGCTCTTGGTTGGGACGACATGTATCGACGGTTCCGCGACCGCAGCCTGCTCCGCAGCCAAAACCACGTTCCCGTTGTTGGGCAGCACGATAACATCTACAGCGTTGGTGCTACGGGCCGCATCGATTATCTGACGGACGCTGGGGTTCATGGTTTGGCCGCCTTCGATCACGCCTGCGCAACCTGAATCCCGAAACATATGGGCCAGCCCTTCGCCCTGCACTATCGAGAGCACAGCCAGAGCCACTGCGCCCGAATGGCTGCTAGAGGCAAACCTCTCGTTTTGGCTGTCCATGCTTTCAATCTTGACATCGGAAACCGCGCCCAATGACTCGGCGTAACTCAAGGCCGGTCCGGTTTCTTCCAGATGGACGTGGACCCGCACATTGCGCTGGTCGCCCACCACCACGGTCGAGCGCGTCGTTCCCTGAAAGTGAGTGCGGACCTGTCCAATGTCTAGGTCCCTCCCATCAACGCTACTAATGATGAACTGAGTGCAATAGCCCCATTCCTGTTCCAAGGTGGTATCCAGAAATTTGGTCTTGACCGGGCCGCCGATTGCGTTGGCCGTGCCGTGAAACCTCGATAACTCCGGCAGTTCAACGCCGGAAGAGCCGTTCGCGGAGATTGACCGAAGGGCGCCTCCAATCAATATGACCATGCCTAAGCCTCCAGCATCGACTACCCCGGCTTCCTTCAGCACTGGTAATTGTTCCCGCGTGCCTGCCAGCGCGTCCTGCGATGCTTGGTAGGCTACTTCCCACAGGGCAGGCAGGTCTGAATCCGACCCTTGTAAGGCCTCCGATGCCATCCTAATCACGGTGAGCATGGTGCCTTCAACCGGGTTGCCCACTGACTCGTAGGTGGCGGCCGAGGCCAGCTTGAAAGCCAGTGTCAGGTCATCAGCGGCGAGGAACTCTTTGCCGGCCAAAGCGTCTGAGAAGCCCTTGAAGAATTGAGAAAGTATTACACCGCTGTTGCCCCTTGCGCCAAAGAAAGCGCCCTGGGCCAGGGCTGAGGAAACTGCGCCGACCGAATGGTTCTCACCGTCGGGGCAATCTTCGGACGCGGATTGTATGGCTGAGCGCATGGTCAGCAGCATGTTGGTGCCGGTGTCGCCGTCAGGCACCGGGAACACGTTGAGCGCGTTGACTACATCCCGGTGTTCCTCCAAGAATCCGGTTGCCGTGGAAAAAGCTTCTTTGAGTTCCTGACCCCGTAGCTGGTCCATGCTTAACCCGTTACAATCAGCTGTCGATGTTCTTTGGATTCGGAACTTTGGGTTCGAATCTTTTGGGTACGGCCTTGAATCTACGCTTCAGATGGAGTCCGGCAATTATATATCATGGTCAACATGGCAGATTCGGCCGGTATGGATTAGATTTGATGATTGATGGCCGGTGGGCCGAGGTTTGAGTGGGTGGAAGCCAGGCAGGAATGGGCATGGAATTCCTTGACAGGCGCAGAGGGCTCACGTAGTATTGAATGTCGAGGAATATATGGATTACGCAGTATTTAAAACAGGCGGAAAACAGTACCGGGTTAAGCCCGGTGACACGTTGGACGTTGAACTACTGCCCAACGAAGTAGACACGATTGCTGAGTTTGGCGAGGTGTTAGCCCTTTCCGACGGTGGAGAGGTGACATTTGGGGTCCCTGTAATCGAAGGCGCCAAGGTCACAGCCCAAGTCTTGTCTCACTATAAAGACAAGAAGCTCATGGTCTACAAGTATAAGGCCAAGAACCGGTACCGTAGAAAGCGCGGCCATCGCCAGACCTATACCCGTTTGCAGATTCGTGACATCGAACTATCCAAACCCCGGGCGCCAAGGCGGCTCGCCGCTGCGGCAGCGGCTCCAGCCGAGACGGACGGTGGAGAAGAGAATAGCTAATGGCCCATAAAAAAGCTGGCGGCAGCACAAACAACGGTAGAGATAGTAATTCCAAACGCCTAGGCGTTAAGAAATACGGTGGCGAGCGTGTTACCAGCGGCTCCATCATCGTTAGGCAGCGCGGCACCCGCATCAAGCCCGGGACCAACGTTGGCTTGGGTCGTGATTACACCATCTTTGCGGTGGTAGACGGCGAAGTGAAATTTGAATGGGCCTCAAAAGGCCGTCGCCGGGTGAGCGTATACCCGGTGGAAACCGCATAGCCAGTTTCCGCATCCAATTAAACACACAAAAATAGCTTAGAGACCGGTCAGAAATGAAAACAGAAATCCATCCCCACTTTTACAACTCCACGGTGACGTGCTCCTGCGGCAACGTGTTTAACACCGGGGCCACCAAGCCCACTCTCCGTGTTGAGGTGTGCAGTAAGTGCCACCCCTTCTATACGGGCGAGCAGCGTGTTGTAGACACCCAGGGCCGAATCGAGCGGATGAAGCGTCGTTACAATCTAAATTAGCTTCCACAATCCCAGGTGGAGATAACGTCTACAGCAACCAAATCGAGAAAATCGGGGGCTATCAGCCCTCGATTTTTCGTTTAAGAGAGTAGCCCCTATACTAGGTGCGCTGATGCGAGAACCGTCTACACTCCAACTACTCAGTTAGTCGAGGATTCAATTGGCAGGACAGGCACCCCATATGTACGGCGGACAAGCCGTTATCGAAGGCGTGATGATTCGCGGCCGAGACCACTTCGGCCTTGCGGTTAGGCGTGAAGATGGCTCCATAGAATTGCACCATGAGCCGCTTAGCTCGATCTATAACGGGCGACCGCGCCGCTGGCCGTTGTTCAGAGGATTCCTCACGCTTCTGGAAACCATGATTCTTGGCATCAAGGCCCTGCAACTCTCCGCCAACATGGCGGCGATGGACCGTGATTTTGATGCGGAGGAGGGTATTCCTGCTTGGGTAATGGCCACAACTCTGGGAATCTCCCTGGTCTTTGGGATTGGGCTGTTCTTCGTAACCCCGCTGCTCATTGCCTGGGCGTTGACCCCAGTCCTGAACTCGGATCTTCTTAGCGAGATAGTGGAAGGCGTGATCCGTTTGGTCTTTCTGCTGAGCTACATCACACTGATCGGCATGCTCAAAGACGTCAAAAGAGTATTCGCCTACCACGGCGCTGAACATATGACCGTGCACGCCTTGGAGGCCAATTTACCCCTGACAGTGGAGAACGTCCGGAAGTTTGGCACGCCCCATGCCCGATGCGGCACGGCGTTCTTGTTAACTGTGGTAGTAGTCTCCGTGGTCGTGTTTGCGCTGCTCTTTGGCCCGCCTCTGGAATGGCGGATAGCTTCTCGCATACTTCTCTTGCCCGTGATCGCCGCGGTTAGCTACGAGTTCCTGCGGTTCAGCGGCACACACCAGGACGCATGGTTCGGTAAGATGATTGCTACGCCGGGTTTGTGGCTACAGAAGCTGACTACGAGGCAGCCCGACGACGAGCAGATTGAGGTTGCCATACGGGCCATGGAAACGGCCATTGCCGCCGACGCCGGCGAGACCATCGTCAGTAGGATTCCGAATTCTGGTTCAGGGCAGCGGGTTTTAGACGATGACTTAGAGGGCGAGACCGGTCTCTAGCCCCGTTGCACCGTCGGGGGTTGGCGTGGTGTTTGGCGGGGCGCTTTTGGAAGAGTCAACCGAGTACGCCGTCGGTGGCCGATATAGCCCCAGAGCTCAAGAAGGAGAAGGAGCGGAACCTGGTGATTCGGCGGCCACCGCTGACGAAAGTACCACGGTTCTACTCATGTCCGACATGATGATTTCGCTAAAGGATGTCTTTGCTTCGGCGACGGCCGCTCTCGCGTTGATCTTGGGCAATAACGTCTTCACCGGCAAAGGACGGCGGACTGAGACGGAAGCGTAATCGCAGCCGATAAACAGGCGCCCGGAATACAATAGGGTCTGAGGTTTAGACCGCGACTAACTAAGGTTCCAGCGTGGGTCTTTTTCGACCTGTTCCTTTAGGTAGTCCACTATCCAGGGTTTGACCTCATCAGCGATGTAGAAAGTGGGTTTCACCAATTCGCTCTCATCTTTGATCAGGCCCTCTTTCTTCGCTATCACGGCAACTTCCGTTCCCGGCATCACGCTTACTCCAACCCTGAGGTTGGCCACCGCCGGGTTGATGCTGCGCAAGAATTCTAGCTTGTTGTCCACGCTCTCCCGGGTCTCTCCGGGCTCGCCGAATTGTTTGCCGATGTTGTAGTGAAGGCCGCCGTCGTCGCACATCCGGCAGACCTCGGCCAACGCTTCGTTCTCTTCCACCATACTGTCCATATCGCCTGGGTTGCCACTGCGGTTGACCATCATAACCAGGCCACAGCCGGCATCTTTCATCAACCCAATCAGTTCGGTGTCGCAGGCGAACGGGGCTAGGCAGGTATTCCAACGGATTTTGACGTCCGACTCGATCAATTGACTGCAAAGTGATTTGGCGTGATCCAAGGGCAAATTGAACCCGTTGTCGACGAAGAACACCTTCTTCATGTTGAAGCGTTCTTTCATGCTCTTGACCTCAGCCACGACCTCGTCGATGGGCCTGATCACGCGCCATCCGGACTCGTTGATCTGTGCTTCTGAGGCGCTGGCCGGGTAGTAAAAGCCGCCTAACTTTGTCAGAATTCCGATGCCGAACCCGGCTTTGTTGTACCGGTGCATATCCAAATCTTCCAAACGTGGTGGCTTGGCGAATTCAGAAGTGCAGAAGCCTTCATTCTGAATGGTCTGGCCGTCTTTTTTGTAGACCAGTCCAGGCAGATCAAAGTAACTGGGCTCGCCGTCTGCCATGCGGTCGGCCAACGCGGCGAAGGTCTCGCCGGCGTCGCCGGATAAGCCAAGGTCAGCGCCCAGGTACTCGAAACATTCGGACGGCATGATGCTGAATGCCGGCCCGCCACAGACGATCACGGCGTCGCTAACAGTCCGGATGCGGTCGATCACCTCTTTGCTGACGGGCAGCGCCCAGATCGTGTTCATATAGCTGTGGTTGCTCAGATTTCGGACAGACATGCCGACCATCTGCGGCTGAAATTCTTTGACTGTTGCTTCCAGGTCGGCCAGGTGGTCGTTGGAGAACATCAGGTCGAGTACTTTTACCTCATGGCGTTCGTGGTCCAGGTGCCCGGCGATGTAGGCTAGACCTATCGGCATCGGCTGGGCGTTCAATCTGCTTTGGAGTTTGTCGTGGCGGTTGGTGGCGATCAATAGGACGCGCATTCAGTCCTCCTAAAGTTGGTGGCCCAAGCTGGGCCAGACGTGGCTCGCCAATTATCCACCAAGCCTCGTACAATTACAAAGGGACGAAGGGCCTTAATTATTGCTCCGACACCGAAATGGGTTAGTGTCGCTTCCAAGATTATTGACAAATAATCCGCATTCGATTAGGGTTGCATCAACTGCTCTCAGGCACGAATCGTCTATCTAATTGGTGGTGATATGGTAACAACTATCAACGATGATATGTTCACAGCGGATGTGATTCAGGATCCGTATCGTTATTACGGCCGGATCAGGGAAGAAGACCCGGTCCATTGGAACGAGCTTTATGAGCTGTGGGTAATCACGCGGCACGACGACCTCGTCTGGCTTGCCCGTAACCACGAACAATTCTCTAATGCTGTGTTCATGAACGACCCCCGCCCGGCATACCCCGCGATTCTGGAGTCGGACACTGAACTCTATGACTACGTTCGCACTTATCAAGGTGATCAGTTCATCCAGTTCGACCGGCCGGACCACCTAGAGATGCGTAAGGTCGTCCATGGCTACTTCACCCCCAAATCGATGGAAGAATGGCGGCCATTGGTTAGGTCCGCCATCGCCGAACTCTTAGACGCGGCCGAAGCCCGGGGTGATGGAGTTGACCTGATGCGCGACCTGGCAGTGCCTTTGCCGGTGTTAGTCATCGCCGAAATGATGGGTGTGCCCGAATCAGAGCGCCCTCACATCAGGATGTTGGCCGAGAAATTACTGGCCATCGGACGGGGCGAACCGGACCGCATGCGGGTACTGACCGAAGGCATGCAGGGAATGCTGGATTACGTTGACCCCATGGTTGACGAGCGAATTGACAACCCCAAAGACGACTTTATTTCGGTGCTAGCAAGCGGAGAGAAGGCCGGCGTGTTTAGCCGTCACCAGGTGCTGGTAAATACTTCGCTGCTTTTGCTTGCCGGTCATGAGACCACCATAAACTTGATCTGCAACGGAACTTTGGCCTTCATGAACAACCGCGACCAATGGGACCTCCTGAAGACCGACACGGAAGGTCTGATGGTCCGCGCCACTGAAGAGGCCCTTCGTTTTGACTCCCCGGTGAAATCCATCCAACGTCTCGCCTCGGAAGATGTGGAGATGCGCGGGAAGCAGATCAAGAAGGACGACCGCATCCGCTGGTTCATGTCCTCGGCCAACCGCGACCCCAACAAATTCGAGAACCCAGACACCATGGATATCACCCGGTGGCCGAACCCACACGTGGCCTTCGGCTCCGGTGTTCACCACTGCCTGGGTGCCACCATCGCAAGGGTCGAGGGACAAGAGGTGTTCAAGGCTCTGGCCGAACGGTACCCCAGTCTGGAGCTTAAAACACATGACATGGAGTACCAGGAAAGCATAACTTTCCGCTCCATAAAGGGCCTGCCGGTCTCGCTTAATTAGACGCCAGGCGGCTAAAATGGGCGCGTCGCCCCAAGTGTGGTTATTAGAACTGGCTCCCGGTATCCTTGTACCGGGAGCCAGTTCTTTTCGTCTCGCCATCGGTAATCCCGTGCCGTTGACAGATAAACAGTATTCGATTATTGTTCAAGTATCTTGAATCAGACCCGATTTTGGACTCATATGGTGGTGTAATGGTTACGACTATCAACGATGACATGTTCTCTGCCGATGTAATTCAAGACCCCTACTGGTATTACGGCCAGCTTAGAGACGAAGACCCGGTCCACTGGAACGAACTTTACGAATTATGGGTGATAACCAGGCACGATGATTTGGTCTGGCTCACCCGGAACCATGAGCAGTTCTCCAACGCCGTGATGGCCAACGACCCGCGTCCCGCCTGGCCGGCGATCCTTGAGTCGGATAATGAGATCTACGACTACACGCGGCGATACCAAAGCAAGATGTTCATCCAATACGACCGTCCGGAGCACCTGGAGATGCGGAAGGTCGTGCATACCTACTTCACACCCAAGTCCATGGAAGAATGGCGGCCTCTGGTCAGAAACGCCACCAACGAGTTGCTCGACGCGGCTGAGGCCAGGGGTGATGGGGTTGACTTGATGCGAGACCTGGCCGTGCCCCTTCCGGTTCTCGTGATAGCAGAGATGATGGGTGTGCCTGAAGAAGAACGACATCACATCAGGATGTTGGCTGAAAAACTGTTGAGCATCGGCCGGGGTGAGCCCGACCGCCTCCGGCAGTTGTCTGACGGCATGAGAGGAATGGACGAATACGTAGCGCCGATGATTGAAGAGCGGATGGTTAATCCCAAAGACGACTTCATATCGGTGTTAGCCAGCGGCGAGAAAGCAGGCATATTCGACCGTGAGCAGGTCCTTGTTAACACGGCACTGCTGTTGCTGGCTGGTCACGAGACCACCATCAACCTGATCTGCAACGGTACCATGGCCCTCCTGAATAACCGCGATCAATGGGACATGCTAAAGGCAGACCCGCAAGGAGTCATGGTCCGGGCAACTGAAGAAGCCCTCCGTTACGATGCGCCGGTCAAGTCCATCTCACGAATCGCCGCGGAAGACGTGGAGATGCGCGGGAAACTTATCAAGAAAGACGACCGCATCCGGTGGATCATCTCATCTGCCAACCGCGACCCTGAAAAATTTGAGAACCCGGACACGATGGACATCACCCGTTGGCCCAATCCCCATGTCGCCTTCGGCGCCGGGATACATCACTGTTTGGGCGCTACCATCGCCCGAGTAGAAGGACAAGAGGTATTCGGTGCATTGGCCGAGCGGTACCCGAACATGGAATTAAAGCAAAATGACATGGAGTACCAGTCCAGCATCACATTCCGCTCCATAAAGAACCTGCCGGTTGCCTTAAGTTAACTGGCAAGGCAGGCCTCGATTTCGAGCACCAAAACTGGCTCCCGGTTATATCTCACCGGGAGCCAGTTTTAGTTTTAACGGCTAACGCCTAGGGATGGCAGGTTCATAGATGACCTGTTGGGCGCTACTCTGGCTCGAGTCGAGGGGCAGGAAGTATTCCGGGCGCTGGCCGAACGATACCCAAATCTTGAACTAAAGAACCTTGAAATGGAGTACCGGGAGGGCATCGTATTCCGCTTGATCATGGAAATGCTGACCTCGCTTAACTAGTCTCTGATTCGGCCTAAAATTGAGCTCCAATACCGGTTCCCAATGACATTGACACCGGGAGCCGGTTTACATATTGTGATACGGTGCCAGCATATCTATAGATTATTTGAGACTGGTTGTTTGGGATTCCAGTGGAGTACGGAAGGGTTGAGGATGGGCCGCATATTCGGGGTGATTTGGACAGACACCAGGGGCAGAGATTCGAGTGGGGTTTCAAGTCCACCGCCCCTATTTTGCGGGCGGAGGGTTTTTCGGATCCTTTTTGAGGGCTCACGGCCATGATCCAATCATCTGCCAACGGCCTGATGGAGCGCAGGGTCGGTGAGGTGGTTGAGTCCACTTCGACGTCCTTCATGGCCCAGTGCTATCAATTGGAGGGCGCTCCCGCCCTTGGGGCGTTAGTGCGCACCGATTCCCCAGATATCTATGGCGTGGTCGGCAGTGTCACGACCGAGCCTCTGGACTCAGCAAGACCGGTGTTGGCCCGAGGAGAAGACGCGGCCACGGAAGAGGATGTGATCCGGGACAATCCCCAGTTGGCCCGGTTGCTGACATCCCGTTTCGAAGTATTTATCGCCGGACACGTTGAAGACGGTGTCACCCGCCAGTACCTACCGCCCAGGCCCCCACGGGTCCATTCCTTTGTGTATGCCTGCAACATTGGGGAAATCTCGGCTTTCACTGAAAGACTGGACCTGCTTCGACTGCTGCTCAACTCCGGCGCTTCCCATTCTGATGAGATAGTTGGCGCCTGCATCAGGCAAGCCGCCCAGTCCCATGACCAGCCATCTGACTTTCTGGCCAACGCCTGCCGGATCTTGGCCGTTGAACTCTCCGCCGACGTTGCCCGGTTGAACTCCATATTGCGAAGAGTGGCCCCGTGACCCAGCCCTTTGAACCTAACGGCACCGGAAAAGGCCGACTCGCCGCGCAACAAGGGCAGCCTCTGGGGATGGTTATCGAGGGCTCGGTCGCCAACGGGGTGGAAATCCGATTGGACCCGGATGTGTCAGTTGAGCAGATCAAAGTCGGCACATTCGTTACGCTCCAGGGGTCCAACAACCGATTCTTTGGCGTGGTCACCGATGTGGGTCTGGGCAGCACCGACCCGCGCATGAAGTACACCCCTCTTCCAGCTGACGATCCCTTCGTGATCCAGGCGTTGCAAGGTACCGTGGCCTTCGGAACAGTGTCAGTCCTGCCCCAGTTGACCATGCCTGACGTGATGGGCGACGACCAAGGCCCTGCCGCAGCCAAGAGCATCCCCGCCCACTTCTCACGGGCGTTCACCGCCTCCCAGGAGGATGTTGAAACGGTATTCGGCAGCGAAGAGGACGGCAATTTTTGGATCGGCAGTCCTTTGGACATGGAGACCAAATTGTGTCTGGACCTCGGGGAGTTGGTCAAACGCTCCATGGGGGTGTTCGGCAAGAGCGGCACCGGAAAGACTTTCCTTACCCGGCTGCTGCTGGCCGGTATTCTTCAGAACGGCGAGGCATCCTCGCTGATTTTCGACATGCACAGCGAATACGGCTGGCAGGGCCAAGATACCGACAAGGGCGTTACGGTCAAAGGTCTGAAACAACTGTTTGGCGCCAAGGTCTCCACCTTCACCCTGGACGAAGAGCACTCCCGTCGGCGAGGCCTTTCCACGGATGAGACCGTGCATTTGGGCTTCAATCACGTCGAGCCGGAAGACGTTGAATTGCTCCGCGAGTCGCTGAACCTATCTGAAGTCGCGGCCTCTGCCGCCTACAACCTGAGAGAGAAGTTTGGAGAGGACAGCTGGCTCAAGGATTTCTTGGATACCGGCAAGAACGGGTCGCTACTGGAGTTGGCCGAGGAGCTACAGGTCAACGCCGGCGCTCTCAGGGCGCTATACAACCGGATGCAGCGATTCACTCGTCACGGTTTCATGGTGGAGCACAGCCGGGTCGACACCGCCGCCCAGATGATCGAGCACCTGGAGCGCGGGCAGCATGTTGTCTTGGAGTTTGGCCGTTACGGCGACGACGAAGCGGCATATATCCTGGTCAGCAACCTCATTACCCGCCGCATCCACCGCAAGTACGTCGAGGCTAAAGAGTCGGCCATGGGCGGCGCTGGGAAAGAACCCCGGCCATTGGTGATAGTCATTGAGGAGGCCCACAAGTTTCTCAACAGCGCCGTGGCCTCCCAGACGATCTTCGGGATCATCGCCCGGGAATTGAGGAAGTACAACGTGACGCTGATGGTCATCGACCAGCGGCCCAGCGGCATCGACTCCGAGGTGCTCAGCCAGGTTGGCACCCGTTTTAGCTGTTTGCTGGACAACGAACGGGACATCGACGCCGTGCTGTCTGGCACTTCTGGCAGCCGCGCCCTCCGTTCTGTTCTGTCACGCTTGGAGGCGAAGCAACAAGCCCTGGTGTTCGGCCACGCCCTGCCCCTGCCGGTGGTGGTCCGCATTCGTGACTACGGCCCCAATTTCTACGAGACCATCCAAGGCGGAGGCGACTCTGAAGAAGAAAAGAAACGCAAGGTGGACGAGCTTTTCGGAGGCTAGACAGTTATTCCTTCCGCAGCGCCTCTAACTGGGCGATGATTTGATGATTGGTTGTTCGGTCATTGTAGTGACGGCCTATGTACTCTTAGAGTATGTC
>VFHF01000203.1 GCA_009392095.1 SAR202 cluster bacterium | reverse complement strand
GCCGTTTTCTTGAAAGTAGGCCCCAGATTGCTGCGCATCGGGCTGCTCACCGTGAGCACCTCCATACTGGTGATCATCACCGCTGCGTCGTTGCCGGTGAGCCTGGGTGCGCTGGCCGTGATCTTGATGATAGTGACCTCGTTGGCGTTCCTGCTCAGCCCGGCTATGTTGGAATCGAAGATTGAGAGCCGGTGGCTTAAAGCAGAGTCATTTAGTGATCTGTCGGAAGGATGGCCTCCGGATGAAGGGTTTTCTTCTTCCTGATTAACGGCTTTTCATTGACGGCTCTTCGCAGCGGTCTTTCCCAGGAACTATCTCAGCGCCGGACGTGATGTATTGGATGACCAACTGAATAAAGACGTGGCTTTGATGCGCCAGGTGTTGGATCAAGACCTGGCGGTCAATCAGCCACGTATGCCGGCGCAACCTCTTTTAGTGGCCATGTGCGGGTTGCCGGGGACAGGCAAGTCCTACTTCGCCGCCAGATTGACCGAGCAGGTACCATTTTTGATCTTGGAGACCGACCGCCTGCGAAAGGTGCTGGTGGAGCACCCTAAGTACACCACCGGGGAGCACCGCCGGGTATTCAATTCCTGCTACCACCTTATCCAGTACTATCTCATCAATGGCTACAGCGTCCTATTCGACGCTACCAATCTAAACGAAGAGTTCCGGATTTATCTATACGACATAGCAGATGCCACCGGCGCGCCCCTTGCGGTGGTGCACGCCACTGCCCCACAAAAAACGGTCCGCCAACGCCTAAAGCAGCGCAAAGCCGACCGGCACGCCAACACCTATTCCGATGCCGGATGGCTTATCTACACCCGCCTGGCGCCCGTAGAAGAACCGGTTGAGAGGGAACACTACGCGCTGGACACCTCAAAGGACATCGGCCCGGTGCTGGAGAAAGTGGTCGATTGGGCCAGGTCGAACGGCCAGATCAAATTAGACTAATAACAGGTAGATAACCTTGATGACTACGACTAAACCGCGGGCAGCTAAAGCTAAGAGATCCACCAAAGCCTCCAAGGTCAAAGGACTGGAGATCGATGTCCAGTCGGCTGACATCACCAAGATCGACACCCCGGCTTTGGTGGTGAACCTTTTTCGCGGGGTCAAGAAACCCGCCGGAGCAACCGGCGCGGTGGACAAGGCCCTGGGTGGGTTGATTACCCAGTTGATTGAAGACGGGGAGATCAAAGGCAGCGCTGGTGAGACCACACTGATTCACACCCTGGGCAAGATCAAGCCCAGCCGGGTGCTGGTGGCCGGACTGGGCCCCCAGGACAAATTTGACGCCCAGGTAGTCCGCCAGGTGTCGGCGGAAATAGTCCGCTTCTTGAGGCGCAAGGGCATATCCAGTGCCGCCACCACGGCACATGGAGCGGGAATCGGCGGCCTTGACCCGCAACTGTCAGGGCAGGCCATCGCCGAAGGCGCCCACCTAGGTCTCTACAAGTTCGGCGTCTATCTGACGAAGAGCGGCGAATCCACGAACGAATTCGAGAAACTGACCGTGGTGGAATTGGATAAAGACCGCGCCAAGTCCATCGAGGTTGGGGTCAAACTGGGCTGCACCATTGCCCAGGCGTCCATAACAGCCCGCAACATGGTCAATGAACCGGCCAACCACATGACCCCGTCCCGTATGGCCGAAGCTGCCCAGAAAGTGGCCACAAACCAGGGTCTCCGAATTGAGATCATGGACAATGCCCAGATAAAGAAGATGGGCATGGGTGCGTTCATGGGCGTCGCCCAGGGCACTGACGAGCCGGCCAAGCTCATTGTCCTCCGGTATGACGGGGACCCCTCTAATCCCGAGAATAACCTGGGTCTCATCGGTAAGGGAATTACCTTCGATACCGGCGGTATCTCCCTGAAACCACCCGGCGGTATGGAAGCCATGAAGGGCGACATGGCCGGCGGTGCGTCGGTCATTGCAGCCATGGAAATCATTGGGCAGACCAAGCCCAAGATCAACGTCCTAGCCGTGATCGCGGCTACCGAGAACATGCCCGGCGCGTCTGCACAGCGGCCTGGAGACGTGGTACGGGCCATGAACGGCAAGACCATCGAGGTGATCAACACCGACGCCGAAGGCCGCCTGGTGCTGGCCGATGCTCTGTGCTACGCCCGTAAACAGGGAATCACCCGCTTGGTCGATGTGGCGACCCTGACCGGGGCCATGGTGACTACCCTGGGCAAAGCCTGCACCGGAATGATGGGCAATGACGACACTCTCGTCCAACAGACCATCGACGCCGGTAAAAAGACCGGCGAGAAATTCTGGGAACTCCCCATGTTTGACGAATACAAAGACCTGATCAAGAGCGACGTAGCCGACATGAAGAACAGCGGTGGACGGCAGGCCGGTTCCATCAGCGCCGCCCTGTTGTTGGCCGAGTTTGTGGACGGCGCAGCCTGGGTACACCTGGACATCGCCGGGACCTCGACCTCGGACAAAGTGTCGGGCTATCTGGTGAAAGGGGCTTCGGGGGTGCCCGTCCGCACCTTGGCCCAATTGGCGTCCGACCTGGCCGATGCGGGCGCGGCTAAGAAGTCTAAAAGCAAAGCGAAAGCCAAGTAAGGGAGATTGTCGTGACCAGTTCCTATGACACAATTGGCCGCCCAGTAGGCCGTGCAGAGGGTCCGGCTAAGGTAACCGGCCAGGCTATGTTTCCCGCCGACGTGAACCTGCCTGGCACCCTGGTGGGCAAATGTTTGCGCAGTCCGTTTCCCTACGCCAAGATCGTATCCATCGACCCAAACTCGGTTGCCGCTGCCCGGCAGGTGCCCGGAGTGCACGCCGTGTTGACCACCGACGATATCCCGTCCCATCTGGTGGGCCGAATGCTTAGGGACATGCCAATCCTGGCCCGCGATGTGGTCCGGTTTGCCGGGCAGAAAGTGGTGGCTGTCGCCGCCGAAAACGACGACATCGCCGAAGAAGCTCTGAACCTGATTCAGATCGAGTACGAAGAGATGGAGCCGATTCTCGACCCATCGGATTCCATCAAGACTGGCGCGCCCGTGCTCCATCCAGATTTCGCCGACTATGCAGGCACGCCCGACGGCGCTCGAGCCTACCCCAACGCGGCGGGACACGGCTCATGGAGCCACGGCGATGTCGAGCAGGGCTTCGCCGAGGCCGATCTCATATTGGAGCATTCTTTCAAGACCAACCACCAACACCAAGCCTACATCGAGCCCCACGCCTCGGTGGTCTTTTTGGACGACACCGGCCGGGTGCAGGCCTGGGTGAACAGCAAGATGCCCTTCCAGGTGCGCCAGCAGTTGTCGGAAGGCATCGACATGCCCACCGGGCAGATACGGGTCAACCCCACCACCATCGGCGGGGACTTCGGCGGCAAGGGTGGCTTCATGGACACGCATCTGGGTTTCTGGCTCTCCAAGGCTACCGGTCGCCCGGTGCGCATGACCATGACCTACATCGAAGAGTTGATGGCCGGAAACCCCCGGCATCCAGCAGTCATGACATTCAAGACCGGCGTTAAGAAAGACGGCACCATCACCGCCCGACAGGCTCACCTGGTCTACGACAGTGGCGGCTACGCGGCCTTCAAACCCCAGCGCGGCGTGACCTACGGTCAGCGTTGCCTGGGTCCCTACAAGATTCCTCATGGGCAAATCGATTCCTACGTGGTCTATACCAATCAGGTACCCTGCGGCAGTATGCGGGCTCCGGGCGACCCTCAGTCCATCTTCGCGGCAGAGGTCCAGATGGATCTTATCGCACGAGAGTTGGGCATGGACCCCTTGGAGTTCCGGCAGAAGAACCTGGTCCAGGACGGCGATGCGTCCCCCCTTGGTCACCGATGGCAAAACATCATGGGCATGCGCACCCTGGACGCCGCCGTGAAAGAAGCCGGCTATCAAGACGCCAAGCCTCAGACACATGGCAAGCTCACCGGGCGGGGCATGGCCCTCTGCGAGAGGCACGTCGGGGCTGGAAGTTCGACCGTCAAGATATCGATTGACTCTGATGGCGTTGTTACTCTCTACACTGCCCTGCCCGACACCGGCTCCGGATTTTACACCGTGCTGCGGCAGATATTGGGCCAGGAACTGGGCGTGGCCTATGACGAGATCGAGCTGGAGAACTGGAGCACTGACGACGTTGAATTCGAGACTGGAGTTGGTGGCAGCCGGGTCACTCATGTGGCTGGCCAGGCCGTCTACCGCGCTGCCCAGGAACTGAAGCAGCAGATGGTTACCATGGCCGCCGACCTGTTCGGTTGGCCGGAGGACGATACCGGTTTCTCCCAAGGCCAGGTAACCGCGCCTGGACAGACATCGGTTAATCTGGGCGACCTGGTATCTCGTTCCGGCGGTCTGGTGGAGACCGTGCACACCTACGACTCGGAGCGTGACGAAGACATCACGGTCTTCTGCGTCCAGATCGCTGAAGTAGAAGTCGACATAGAGACCGGGCAAGTGCAACTGACTAAATTCACCTCCGCCCATGACGTTGGGACCATCCTGAACCCAATGGGACACCAAAGCCAGATCGACGGCACCGTGATGCAGGGCATCGGGTATGCCTTGACCGAAGACTTGCAGTACGACGACGGCCATGTGACCACCCTCTCGATGGGCGAGTACAAGATACCCACCATGCCCGATATGCCGGAGCTACGCACCGTGCTGGTGCAGAGCGAAAGCGGCGGCCCCACTCCCTACGGCGGCAAGTCCATCGGCGAGCAGGGCATCAGTTCCGTGGCGCCGGCCATCGTCAACGCCATCCTGGACGCCACCGGAGTAGCCATGATGGAGATACCCGTCAGTTCGGAGAAGTTGTTCCGCGCCATGCAAATTCAGAAGTAAGTGAGGAGGGTTGGGATCATTTGACTAAAGAAGGCCGGACGCTTGGTGTATAATTCCCCCTAGCTACGGGCAGACCGCGAAAAACAGGACCCCAAACAGGCACGGAGGAAGACGATCATGGCGAGAATAGAATCTCTGGGACACGTTGGGATCTACGCCGAAGACCTGATGAAGATGCGCGATTTCTACAGCCGCGTCTTGGGCCTCACAATCTCGGACGAGGACTTGGAAGAGCGCGGCATGACTTTCTTCACCGCTGACAAGGAACGCGAGCACCACGAGTTCGTGCTGATGAAGGGCCGTGTCACCCGTGATGACGCCAAGGTCATCCAGCAGATTTCCTTCATCGTCCCATCATTGGACGACCTGAGGGAGTTCAAGGCCCGTCTCGAGGTAGAGCCGGATGTGAAGATCGAGCGCATCGTCAGCCACGGCATCGCCTTCGGCATGTACTTCTTCGACCCCGAAGGCAACCGCATCGAGCTCTATGTCCGGACGCCCTACAAGGTCCCCCAGCCGATGGGAGACCCGATCGACATCATGGCTTCCACCGACGACGAGCTTGAAGCCATTGCAAAGGCGCGTATCCCCGCTTAGTTTCTTTCAGGAAATTCTGATGCCCAGGTCAAAGGCCGAAAGGTGCTCCGCTTTCGTAGAAACTAGCGAGCTTCCCTCTCGGCCTTTTTGTTTAGAAACTCACTCAGAACAACAATGAGCAGCGCCAACACAGCACGCTACGAAGACCTTCCCCGCAGTTACCACATA
>VFHF01000202.1 GCA_009392095.1 SAR202 cluster bacterium | reverse complement strand
CCGCTCGTACCGTCAACCGTATATGACGCAAGCGCCGCGTTGTTCGGATAGGTTGGCATCACCATACGCCCGCCCGGCGACCGCGTCGTCCTGGGCGGCATTCAGCAGGGCCAATTCAGTTTGGCGGCCGATAAAATCAGATGCTGAATCGATTCTGCTGGTCAAATCTGCGCACCACCGGCCTTTGTTGGGCACATATTGAAACGAAACGGTGGGCTACTGTCCGGATTGAGGGCTGTCCAGTTTGGGGGAAGGAGGATATGTGAAGAGAAAAGACGGCCTCGTTTGAATACGGAGGCCGTCTTAGATGAGTTTCCGACTGGTCGGATGCTACACGTCTACGCGGTAGACCTTGGCGGCGACATCGTGGAACATCTCGGCTCGCTCTGAGGCCGAATGGTCCTTGGTGATGCGTTTGAAGGCGTTGTACATGACGTTGTAGGAATAGGACACCTTGTCCACCGGGAAGTTGCTTTCGAACATGCACCGGCTGGGGCCGAACTGCTCGATGCAGTGGTTGACGATGGGCGCCATGTTTGAAGCCAGCTCTTCCGAGCCGATGGGCTTGTCGCGAAGGTGCCAATCGAACCCGACACTAGGCATTCCGATGCCGCCGATCTTCATGTATATGTTGGGTTGTGCGGCGGCGGCGGCGATGCCTTTGGTCCAGGTGGCTTTGACCTCTTCTATGCGCCCGGCGTAGGGGCCGGTGCCCAGCAGACCGCCAACGTGGCAGAGAATGATTGTCAGGTCAGGGACAGCTTTGGCGAATTCGGCCAGTTCTTCCAACTGAGTGAAGAACATCCACCCTTCTAAACTGTGGCCCATGCCGGCTAAGACTTTGGCCCCAGCACGAAAACTGTCGCTGGACATCTGCCCTTTGATCTTGTGGGCGGGTGTGTTCTCAACGTCCGGGTTGTCGTCCCAGGTGACGGTGTGGCGGATGCCGCGGAACCGGTTGGGGCTGGCGGTTTGCAGGGCCTCCAGTACCGGCTTTACCCCATCTCCTAGATTTAGGTCGGCGTGGCCAACGATTGCAGCGGCAGCCCGGCCCGGCCCGTAAAGCCCAGCTGCGCTGGCAGCAGCCAGACCTTGGACGAATTCCACCTCGCCCACCGGCTTCATCTCGTCCGGACCGTCGATGCGGTACATGGACCGGGCCTCTACAAACACGGTGGAACGCACGTTATGGCCGCTGTTCATGTCGTCGGCCAACTCGTGGAGCAGATATCGTTGGAAGGGGATCCGGGCGGTGCGGTAGTCCCAGAAATGGTGGTGGGGGTCGCAGATAGGTAGATTGGGCTCCAGGGTTTCCTCGGGGGTTAATGCTAGCCAGTCATTGCCTCCATAGGGCATGATGGCGCCTCCAAAATATCGATTTTTGACGCCCAGATAATAACACGGCTGAATCTGACCGCTGGCAGCTTGGCTATTTTCATGGATTGACTCGGTTGAAGACTTCGATAGGGCGGGTATAATTGCCGAGGCGATTCTTATAGGTATCCTGTCTAAGATTGGGTGGTTCGGGGGACACGATGGCTGACAAGGGGCGCTCGATACACGTTGATGGTGTGCAGCACGGAGCGCCGATACCCATGGGCGCGCGGGTTGGCAATATGATCTTCTCCAGCGGCATCATAGGCGCCGACCCATCGACAGGCAAAATCCCTGAGGACCTGGATAGCCAATGTGTGTTCGCCTTCGCCAACATGAAGACTATGCTGGAGAACGCTGGAGCGACCACCAAGAATGTCGGCACCATCAAGGTCTATATGAAGGACCGTTCCCAGCGCGATGCAGTCAACCGTCCCTGGCTGGAGATGTTCCCGGACGAAAACGACCGCCCTGCTCGTCACGCCATCGAATACGATGCCTTCCCACCTGGCGTTTTGGTACAGTTGGAGATTGTTGCGGTGGTCGACTGACCGCCTGCACCTCGGGATAACTTTTTAACGTCGATTCAGGAGTAATAATTGCAACCGGAAAGCAGATTCGTGGAGTCAAGCGGGGTCAACCACCATTATTTGGAATGGGGCAACCCCGGCAACCCAAGCGTAGTGATGTTTCATGCCGTTGGCATGTGTTCCCAGATCTGGAATAACGCGGCCCGGGACCTTGCCAAAAACTACCATGTGTATTCATTCGATCTCAGAGGTCACGGCGATACCGAGCACGCCGAAGGCGGCTTCACCTTTCAACAGATCGGTGCTGACGTGGCCTCGGTCCTCGAGACCATGAGCCTTGAAGGGTCGATAGGTATCGGACATTCCGCCGGTGGAATGTCGATGCTGATTGCCGACTCAATGGTTCCCGGAATCATCAGCAAGGGAGTACTGGTGGACACCAGAGTTGGTGACAGCCCGATGGCGCTGTTGACTCTAGAAGAACAGAAAATCCGGATGGAGCGGACCCTGCAGAAACGGACCATATGGGAGAGCCGGGAAGTGATGTACGAAGCCTACCGGGGTCGCAGGGTGTTCAAACCCTGGACCGATGAGGTCTTCGGCGACTACATCGAAGGCAACACCCGTCCGTTGGACGACGGCACGGTCGAACTGAAGTGCAAGCCCGCGGTCGAAGAGGAATACTATGAGAGCAGAAGGGACCTAGATACTTCGCAAATGCTGAAAGGCCTGGGAGGCGAGTACGTTCTGTTGGTTGGCGCTTACAAGGGCGCCCAGACGCCACAGGACGCCGCAGTGAACCACCTGCAACGCGAAGCCAAAGGGTTTCAGCTCAAGGAACTGGGCGCCGGCTCCCACTTCGTGCCCATGGAGCATCCGGATCTGGTGCTGAAAGAGATCAGGAATTTCATCGATTAGTCACAGTCCCAGCAGACTAACTGTTTAAGAGGTACCCATATTGGCCGATCAAGAAGGCGGATTTAGCCCCCAAACCATCATCGATCATCTGAAAGCTAACAAAGTGACCCATGTGGTCTGGCTGCCGGACAGTGAGACCAACTTCCTGTACGTGTTGCTGCAAGAGGAACCCTCCCTGGACCTGATCGCGGTCAGCCGGGAGGGCCAGGCTTTCTCCACCGCCTCCGGCCTGTCAGTTGGCGGAGCCAAACCGGTCATCTTGATCCAGAACACCGGCCTGATGGAGTCGGGTGACTCACTGCGTGGCTGGGTCATGGGGATGAACATTCCAGTGGTGTTGATGGTGGGCTACCGGGGCTGGACACGTCACGGCGTGGACACCGACACTGCAGCCACCTACACCGAGCATTTCCTACACGCCTTTGGCATCAAATATTACTTGGTGGAGAGCGACGCCGACGCCAACCGGATCGCCGTCGCCTTCGAACAGGCCGAAAAAACCCAGCAACCGGTGGCGGTCTTGATCGGCGATGAATACCACGGTTTCGTCCAGAGAAACCCAAATCAATATTAGAGACCTAGTAGAGGACTGATGTTCCAGACAGCAGATATGTTCAAAGCCTTCGCACCCTACCGGGGCAACGCCGTGGTGATTCCAGGCCGGGGCGGCCGCCATTGGATAAACCTCAGCGACCAGCCCGACCGGGACGTGCCCCTGGGCGACCCAGCCATGGGAGGCCACGCTTCGTTCGCCTTGGGTCTTGCCCTGGCCAGGCCCGACGAGAAGATCATCCTGTTCGACTCCGAAGGCGACATACTGATGAACATGGGCGCGCTGCCGACAATCGCCGAAAAAAACCCAAAGAATTTCTATCACTTTGTCTTGGATAACGGAGTCTACGCCACCACCGGCGGTCAGCCGGTGCCCAACGCCCAGAACATCAAATACGATGTCATCGCCCAGGGCTCAGGCTACCCATCGACCTATTCCTTCGACAACCTGGAGGACTTCACCAACAACATCGAAGAGATACTCAGCAAACCCGGTCCGGTCTTCGTAACCATGAAGGTTACGCCGGAGGTGGAAAACACCCCCATCAGCCAACGGGTCCGTTGGCAGAAGAAGACTAGGCACGAGACCATCGCCGACCTGCAGAAGGACCTGGGATCCCGGAAAGCCTAGATTGGCGGCGCAGGATAAAGACATCTCCCAGCCTCTGACCGGAATCAGGGTATTAGACCTATCTGGAGACATGGGTGTCTACTGCGGCAAGCTGTTGGCTGATGTGGGCGCCGACGTCATCAAGGTGGAACCGCCAGGCGGGGACGCCATGCGCCGCACCGGGCCGTTCGTCGCGGGAGTTGATGCTCCCGAGAACAGCCTCAACTGGCGGCACTACAACACGAACAAACGCAGTATCACCCTCGACCTCGGGTCCGATGCTGGCCGCCAACTGCTACAGAGATTGGCCGGAAATGCCGATGTTCTTTTAGAGTCGTTTCAGCCGGGGTACCTAGACTCCCAGGGACTGGGATATGAGGGCCTGAGTGACGGAAATCCGGGGCTGGTCTACGCCTCGCTAACGCCATTTGGGAAGACCGGCCCTTACCGCGATTACAAAGGCAGCGACCTAGTGGGCTTCGCCATGGGCGGCTACATGTACGCCACCGGATGGCCCGACACCCCGCCCAACAAACTCTGGGGACTGCAGGCGTTCCACACCACATCCAACCGGGCGTTCATCGGCATCCTCATCGCCCTCTACCACCGAATGGCCACCGGACAAGGCCAGCAAGTGGATGTGTCCATGCAGGAAGCCGTAACCACCACCACCGAGCACGTGAACACAACCTATAACTACACCGGTGAAAATGCCATACGGTGCGGGTTTCGCCACGGCGGCCAGTTCGTGGCGACCTGGCAGTGCCGCGACGGCTTCGTGAGCATCACCACCAACACCCAGAAGGCCTGGGACGACCTGCGGGCCTGGATGGACAAGGACGGCATGGCCGGCGACCTGATGGACGAAAAATATGGCGACCGGTTCATCCTCCGCGGCGAGCACGGCGAACACATCGAAGAACTGGTTGAGGCCTGGACCTTGACCCACACCCGCCAGGAGATCACCGAATGGGGACAGGCCAACCATCATCCATGGGGCCCGGTGACCACCGCTGGCGAACTGCTGGACATAGAACAGCTTTGGGCTAGAGGTTTCTACCAAGAGGTGACTGACCGAGAAAACGGTATCAAGATGGTGTATCCCGGCGCTCCGTACAAGCTTTCTGAATCTGGTTGGCAGTTGACCACCACGGCGCCGCAGGCCGGCCAGCACAACCGGCAGGTCTACTGCCAAGAACTGAGGCTATCAGACGAGGAATTTGAAGCCTTGATAGCCTCGGGGGTTATCTAGCATGGCTGGCTCTGGAGCGCTCGCTCTCAAGGGTATCCGGGTGTTGGACTTTACCTGGATACATGCCGGCCCCTCGGCAACGCGTATACTCTCGGATCAAGGCGCCCAGGTGATCAAGGTTGAGTCCAACCAGGCCCTCGCCGTGGTCGGCGGGCCAGCGTCCAACACCGCCCGTGGTCTTGGTCAGCGGCACAACTGGAACGCCGGAAAATCGTCTATCTCTTTAAACATGAAGACCGAAGCCGGGAAAGAACTGGCACGGCGGCTGGTGTCCGTGTCCGACGTTGTCGCCGAGAATTTCAGTGGCCGAGTGATGCCCAGCTGGGGCCTGAATTACGAGAGCATTCGCCGGATCCGGCCCGACATCATCATGCTCAGCATGTCCGGTTTCGGCCGCACCGGGCCTTGGAAAGACCGGGTCAGCTACGGCCAGACCCTCCAAGCTTGGTCCGGGTTCACCAACCTGACCGGGTTCCCCGATACCAGACCCAGCGGCCCGGCCAGCGCCTATAGCGATGCGGTGGGCGGGATGGCCGGAGCACAGGCCGTACTGTTGGCGCTGATTCAAAGGGCGCACACCGGCCGAGGGCAGTGGATCGACCTCTCCCAGATGGAGTCCATGTCCACCCTACTGGGGCCGTTGGCGTTGGAGCTGAGCGTCAACAAGAACGATGTCCAGCGCACCGGCAACCGGCAGCCGCACGGAGGCGGCGCGCCTCATGGCGCCTACCGTTGCCAAGGAGACGATCGCTGGTTGGCAATCACCGTATTTAACTCAGAGGATTGGGACGCATTTGTTCTGGCGCTCGGCTCTCCAAGTTGGGCTTTGGAACCGCGGTTTGCTACCACAGAATCCCGGCTGGAACACGCGGATGGACTGGACAAACTGGTTGAGGGTTGGACGTTGGAACAGAACGCCGAAGAAGCGATGCACCTGCTGCAGGCGGCCGGAGTAGCTGCTGGGGTCGTCCAAACCGGCAAAGACATGGCGGAGAACGATCCGCATCTGCGGGAGCGAGGAATCTTCCAGCAGGTCCCGGATGCCGCCGGAGTGCTACAGACCATCGAACGAGCCCCTTATAAATTATCGCGCACGTCAGGTGAAGTCACCAATGGAGCCCCAGAGTTCGGCGCGGACCAGGACCTGGTTCTTAGAGAGATTCTGGGAGTCGATGACGAGGAGCTGGCGGAGATGGCCATCGCCGGGACCTTTGATTAGCCCCAGTGCCGGCGATTGTCAAAAGGTGACCTAAAAGACATAATACGGAGCGTTTTTCCAGCTCTATTCAGTCTGGAGAAAATCCTTTCTATAGGAAGCAAAGGAGAGACCATGGAGACCAGCCTTGTAGGCAAATATGCCATCGTCGGCATCGGTGAGACCGAGTACAGCCGCGGCTCAGGCCGCAGCACCAGGGCCATGGGAGCGATGGCCATCCGCAGAGCCATGGATGACGCCGGACTGGGTTCCGGCGATGTTGACGGCATGCTCAGCTACCACAGCGGCGATTCCACGCCGTCAACATCCATCATGTACGACCTGGGACTCCGGCCCAATTTCTATATGGACTGCTCCGGCGGCGGATCTAGTTCCGAGGCTTTAATCGGCCTGGCAATGGGCGCCATCGAGGCCGGCATGTGCGACACCGTCGCCATCTTCCGGTCTATGAACGGCTACTCCAATTTTCGGATTGGCGGCACCGGCGCCAGGGCCGCCTCCGGAATATCCGGCATAGATTTGATGAAACGCCCCTACGGCCTGATTAGCGCTGTCCAACAATTCGCATTCAACTTCACCAAACATATGGCGACGTACGGCGTGAAGAGCGAGGACCTGGCCCACATCAAGGTTGCCCACAGCAATCACGCTAGCAACAACCCCAAGGCCATGATGAAGCAGAGGGTGACCGTCCAAGACGTCATGGACTCTCGCTGGATCATCCGTCCAGTGGCCCACCTGCTGGACTGCTGCCTGGAGACCGACAACGCCACCTGCGTGATCGTCACCTCCGCCGAACGGGCCAAGAACTTGAAACAAACCCCGGCCCACATCATCGGAGTCCAGGGACGGGGCACCAAACCCGGCGGCGACTTCCACTTCCAGCACGGCAGCATGGGCCGAGTCGCTGGCCATTACATCGGCCCGCGCATCTTTGACATGGCCGGGGTCAAACACGAAGACATCGACGTTACCGGCTGTTACGACGCCTTCACCTACACGGTCATGCTCCAACTGGAGGACTACGGCTGGTGCAAGAAGGGTGAGGCCAAGGACTACGTGAAGAGCGGCGTTATAAACCTGGGCGGTAAAGTGCCCAACAACACCAGCGGCGGCCACCTCTGTGAGGCCTATACCCACGGCATGAACATGGTCATCGAGAACGTGCGCCAACTCCGGGGGACGGTCGACGATTATTGTCCAAACGCCGCCAACGGTGAGCACACTTATGACTACTCCGAGGGCGGTTGCCGGCAGGTGAAGGACGCTGAGACCAGTATGAATATGGGATGGGGCACCCCTGCTGTGGGCAGCGCTCTCATCATGAGGAAGTGATCGATATGGCCACGTATGAATACAGAGGACAACGTCTGGACATCCCCGAGAACGACAGCGAATACCGCGGCTACTTTGAAGCCGCTGGTGAGCACAGACTGGTAGTCAAGAAATGCGGTGCCTGCGGCCTTCTGCGCGGCGAGCCTGGCCCCGGCTGCCCTTGGTGTCCATCGTTGGACTGGGAATGGGTTGAGGTGAGCGGCAAGGGGACCATCTTCAGCTACCAGATCGTTGCCCACACTGTTGTTCCGGCTTTGAAAGACCTAGCTCCTTTTGCCATCGTGCTGGTGGAATTGGATGAACAGAGCGGCCAGCCCACCCCGGAAGACGGTCTCCGTATCGTTGCCAACCTACTGGATGCCGACCTGAAGCCGGAGAAAGAGGAGAACGTGGCCATCGGCGCACGAGTTGAGGTCATCTTCGACGACGAGCCCGACGGCATCAGCATCCCCCATTTCAAGTTGTCGGGTGAACCGCCCAAGGGCGAGACCTGGCAGCATGTTCTGTGATCCTGAGCGGAGCGAAGGATCTACCTCGGTCTACCAAAGCCGCCAATTATCTGGGCAAGTGGCACGGCGCAACGGTGCCGAATGGTAGATTCTTCGCCGATGCGGCTGCCTCAGAATGACAAAGGCAGGTTCTGATTGATTAAGGCAAACGTTTGACCAAACTGATCAGCTTCGACATCGACGGGACCCTGGAAGTGGGCGACCCGCCCGGCGGGATCACCATGGAGATGGTTCGTCAGGTGCAGAGACTCGGGTACCTGATCGGCAGTTGCTCCGACCGGACTGTGGCCGAACAGCAACGTATATGGCGTGACAATGGGATCGAGGTTAAGTTCACCGTCTTGAAACACCGGCTCGACGAGGTCAAAGAGCAGTTCGCAGTTGATGAGTACTATCACATTGGTGACACTGAGGCTGACCGCCGGGCATCGCTCCAAGCCGGCTTTGAGTTTCTGGCGATTGAAGACGCCGTGAAGCGCCTGCTAAACGGATTCACACTCCAGTAATCGGGAGTGCTGGAGGTAAGATCTATTCGTCTTTACTATGACCTGGCCTACCTTTGGCCGATCATCAGCCCGCCCGAAGAATACGGCAGCGAGGCCAGAGTTTTTGCCGACATAGTTCACGATGAACTTGGCCCTGGAAGGCATAGGTTGCTGGAATTAGGCGTGGGTGGCGGGCATAACCTCTTTCACCTGACCGCCGGTTTTGAATGCACGGCCGTTGACCTTTCGCCGGACATGCTTGCGCTTTCCCAGGGGCTAAACCCCGGAGTAGAACACCACGTTGGCGACATGCGGAGTATCCGCCTGGACCGCGTCTTCGACGCCGTGCTGGTACACGACGCCGCTTCTTACCTGCTGACCGAGCAAGACCTCCAGGAAACCTTCGCCACGGCGGCCGCGCATCTGCTGCCCAGCGGTGTGCTGATGGTGGCGCCAGACTGGGTCCAGGAGACATTTCCCGATGGCTGGGTCTACGACTGGGACCGAAAGCAGGGCGACATTGAGGTCAACATCCAAGAAGTGATGGTTGACCCGGACCCGGCGGACACTCAGGTGGAATCGACCTACACCTACACCATCAAAAAAGAAGGGGAAACAACGGTTGAGGTTGACACCCATATCACAGGTCTGTTCCCCCTCAACACCTGGTCAGGTTTGATGGGGCAGGCAGGGTTCTCGGTCGAGGTAAGGCCGCTGCCGCCCAACGAGGGCGGTTACGGTTCTTGGCTGTTTATCGGGTTGTTGAGGGAGACGATCTAGTCGTCGTCGCCGGAGACAGTGCCGGCCAGGAACTCGGCAACGTCTTCCAGTCCCTGTTCGGTCAGTTGGTCCGCGGCGAACCCCTCGGCGATGGTGGTGTCCATCTCTTTGGCCAGGTGCTCGGCTTGTAGGTCTTTCAAAACGCCGCGTCCCTCTATTGCCACCCTCTGGAGCAGCTTCCGCCACTGGATGATCTCAGCGTCGGTCCCCGATAGTTTTTCGTTGGTGTCATAGCGCTGAGGTACCATGATTCTGGCGTCCTGGTTGGAAAACTGGATGTTCATCACCCAGTTGTGCCAGAGCAAGAAATGGACTCGCTCGTAGATGCGGCCCAGAAGGTTGCCCGGACGCGTGGTGTGGTAGTACACGATGCGCGTGGTGTCACCGTCGATAGGCACACACATCCGGGTGTACATGTGAGTGCGCATATCGGTCCGGAACATGCCAGGCAGGTGGTGGCCGGGACCCCAAAGCGGGTTGGTGGTGGTTACCGGCTTGCTTAAGCGTCGTTTATTGGCTGGGATGAAGACCCAGTTCCACAGTAGCCGCCACTTACTCTTGGGCCAGCGGCCCAGCCCGTTGTGCGAGTCCTGGTAGTGTAATTTACCCCTCAGTATGTCGAAGTACTCCTGGAACCCAAACGAGCGGCGGGGATTCCCAGCGTCCTCGGCGTCACCCCAGATGACGTTGAATCCGTTGCCTACGAATACGGGCCGGATGCGGGGCGAACGGCTGTACGGGTCCAGTGGGCCACGGGCCAGCATCAAGATGGAGTCCCTATGTACGTAGTACACGTGGGAGTCCATGGAGTTCTCCAGGGCAACGCGCCAGTTCACCGGCCAATCGGCGATGCGGTAGAGCACCTGGCTCTTCTCTTCGAAGAACTCTTCGGGCACGTCCTCTTCGATTGGCGCCGGTTCGCCTTCGCCCATCCAGACGAAAACCAAGCCTTTCAGGGTTTGGGTGGGGTATTTTTGAGCTTGGACTTTTCCGGGTATACCGGAGTTGCGGCCCTCGCTCAACACTGAAACGCACTCACCCTCGCCGTTGAAAACCCAGCCGTGGTAGGCACAAGCTACGGTCCCCTTGAAGTGACAGTCCCCCTGGGCCAGACTGGCCCCTCGATGGGGGCAGACATCCCAGAGAGCGGCAACATTTCCATGTTCGTCACGGAAGAAACACAACTCTTCGCCCAGCATCTTGAGTCGCACCGGTTTTTTCCCGACCTTGCTGTCCAGGAGCGCCGGGTACCAGAAATCACGGAGCCCTTCAGGTGGGGCTAGCTGACGCCGGTCGAGATCTGTTCGTCTTGCTTCTGACACCATGGTTGTTTTCCTCCGGGTCGCCCGTTACGGCTTCATCACCGCCAGGCATTTGCTGGAGTTAAAGACATAGGTCTGCAAGAACTCGACGATCTCCGGTTTGCGGTCCAATTCTTGCATGGCCCCGACAAGGCACATCCAGTTCAGCATTTCCTGTTGGCCGGCGTCCTCGATCTGGGCGTTTGAGATGCCACGCCAGGCCTCATAGTTCCCTTCCTTTAATTCCTCGAAGCGTGCTAGGTCCGACTCCACGTCACAGTAGAGCCACCAGTTCTTCGGGGTTAGGAAGGCATGGGACCAACTGGAAGATGCGATCAGGGCCACTCGCCAGGGGCTGGCTTGCAGGGCGCGAGCGGTGGCTGCGCCGAGTTCCATACACCGTTTGGGCGAGGGGCCGGGCGGGTCCAAAGCCATATCCACGCCATTGATCTGCTGGGTGATTGCCCCGCCCCGGTTGCGGATGACATTGCTGCCGTAGCAGTTCACCGAGAAGGGAATCACTGGGTAGTCGAAGCCCTTCCGGTCATAGTCCAGATAGAGCAGAGTATTCACAAAAGCGTGGCCCAGCCCCTCCTGATGGAGGGGCTTGTAGGAGTAGGCGATGTCGAAGCCGTCTTCCAGTAGGGCGCCGGCCAGGTAGCGGCTGGACTCGTGGCCTTTGTACCGGAAAATCTTGTTGGCCGGTTCGTCCCAGACGTTGGGCCGCTGGCCGCCGTCCCGGCCCGCCATGGGCTGGCACTCGAACTCCTCGTAGGCCATGATGCAGAACGCCGGGATGATGTCCTCTTTGAAGTTCTCGTATTGGTCGTCGCCCCAGACCAACACAACGTCTGGCTTGAAGGCATCGATCTCGGTCCGCAGCCGTCGGAAGCCATCGACCAGTCTGCTACGGTGAATCTTGGCGGATGTGTAGCCCTGGTCGTCGCCCCACTCGGCGCGCATTGCGTTGGGCCAGGACTCGGGGTTCTTCTGTTCCGCTGGGATGCGGTCGTTGTTGCTCAGCGCCCGCGTGAGAGAGTAGTTCTTCAGCTCGTCTGGTGCGATAAGCGAAGGGGAGTGGGTAAGCCCGACTCCAAGTATCTCGGCCATTTGTTTCTCCAGCGGTTTAGGTTTGGAGTGTGCCCAGATCCGAACCTTCCCTTTGTGAGGGGGAAGGGATGACAATTGGTGCTATGGGCTGAACAGGGCCAGGCATTTGTTGGAGTTGAAGACGTAGGTCTCCACGTAATCGAGAATCTCCGGCTTACGGCCCATCTCTTGCATGGCGCCGGCCAGACACATCCAGTTCAGTAATTCCTGCTGTCCTGCGTCTTCGATTTGATCGGTGGAGATGCGTTTCCAGGCGTCGTAATCGCCGTCGCGCAGTTCTTCAAACCGGGCGTAGTCGGACTCCAGGTCCGGCCACAGCCAGTTGTTTTTGGGCGTTAGGAAGGCGTGAGACCAACTGGACGACGCGACCAATGCCACCTTATAAGGGCTGTCCTTCATCACCCTGGCGGTGGCAGCGCCAAGCTCCATGCAACGCTTGGGCGAAGGGCCGGGTGGGTCGAAGGGCAATTCCACGCCGTTCACCTTCTGGGTGATGGCGCCGCCCTTGTTGCGGATGACGTTGCTGCCGTAGCAGTTCACGGCGATGGGCAGGACTGGGATGTCGAAGCCTTTCCGGTCGTAATCCAAGTAGAGGAGCGTATTTAAGAAGGCGTGGCCTAGGCCGCTTTCGTGGAGCGGCTTGTAGGAGTAGGCGATGTCGAACCCTTCATTAATGAGGCCAGTGGCCAGGGCGCGGCCCGCTTGGGGAGCGCCCTTATAAACGAAGTTTTTGCCCTGGGCCTCATCCCACACGTTGCGCCGGAAACTGCCGTCGGACCGGGTGAACGGTTTGGCTTCGAACTGGTCGTAGGCCAGCACACAGAAGGGCGGGATGATGTCCTCTTTGAAGTTTTCGTACTGATCGTCCCCCCAGATGAGGATGAGATCAGGATTGAAATCGTCGATGGCCGACCGTATCTGTCGGAACCCTTTGACCAGCCGTTCCCGGTGTTCCCCGGCCGACTTGAGTCCTTCGTCTTCGCCGTACTCGATGCGCATCGGCTCAGGCCAATTGGTGGGAATCTTCATATCTTCGGGGACGTTGGTGTTGTGTTTGAGGGTGCGAGTCAGAGGGAATCCCCGGTCTTCGTCTGGGGTGATCAGCGGAGGGTAATGGGTAATGCCGGCTCCTAGTATCTCGCCCATAGTCTTCCTCCTGACAACCGGTGACCGGCCATCCTCTGATTTTAGGTATTGGGATTTCGTTTGGTTGTAACAGAGGCACTTAGCAGTGTCAAGAAATTTTAAGGCACGATAAACAGCAAACGGCGCAAAAGTGTTAAATGGCGACGAAATCGGTTCAAATCGTGACGGTTGTCCGATTGGTTGAAGGCGTTGATAATAACCGCCAGATTTGAATGGTGGGTGTAAAAATGGGCGCAATCGCAGATTATGGGGCGCTGGTCGAGGCCGTGGATTCTCAGAAGCGGCGGCTTCAGGGTCCGCCTCAACCGGACCTCTGGGGCGGGGATATCGCGAAACGGTTTCGTGCCGACCCAAAGCGTCAGATGGAAGACAGCTTTGAGGCGCTGGCTGAGCTGGTTAGACCCGACGATGTTTTCGTGGACGCAGGTGGCGGTGCGGGCAGGTTCAGCTTGCCAATGGCGCTCCGATGCCGTCAGGCGATCAACGTAGACCCATCTGCGGGGATGGGTCAGGAATTCGAGAAGAGTGCGGCAGAGGCTGGAATCGAGAACGCCAGTTTTGTTCTATCTGATTGGTTGGATGTCGATGGCGTTCAGGGTGACGTAGTCCTTGCCGCCCACGTGACCTATTTCGTGAGTGACATCCAGCGCTTCATCGCCAAACTTAAGGGTGCTGCACGGCGCCGCGTGATCATCAATCTTTCGAGTATCGCCGGCCCGATGCTAAACGCAAAGCTGTTCATGATGGTCTACGGCGAGGAACAAGCCCTGGTCCCCTCGTACACTCATCTGCTTCCGGCGCTCTGGGAAATGGGTATCCTGCCCGACGTGAGGTTTCTTCCCCGAGGAACATTCTACGACGGCGTACCAAAACTCCCTGAGTTTCCCCAAACTAAGGAGGACGCTGTGGAAGTCGCGTTGGCTGGCGTTTGGTTGGCGTCCCAACACAGGGAGCGGGCCGATACAGTTGTTCGGGAGAAATTCGACGAACTATTCCAGCAGGACTCGGATGGTTTCATCCCACAATGGTTGCCAGAAGTCCGCCAGGTGTTGATCACTTGGGAGACCGGCCATACCGGCTAAGCAGGGCAACAAAGGGCAATCTTGCCTTGTTACCCGGCCCTCCAGCGGGGATAATGTCTCCGTTGCCCAGGCAACATAACATTGAATGAACCGGGACCGAGGCCCTAAACCCAAAAGAAGCGAAGCGAGGTATGGATATGGACTGGGGAATGGAAAACCGACTGAAGCGATTGATCCAACCTGATGGCCATTGCATGTTCTTGCCCATCGATCATGGGTATTTCCAGGGTCCGACCAGGATGCTGGAGCAGCCCGGTGAGACCATTAAACCTCTCCTTCCTTATTCGGACGCGCTCTTTGTAACCCGCGGCGTGTTGCGGGCTGTTGTCGACCCAGCCATGGACAAACCGGTGATCCTGAGAATGTCCGGAGGCACCAGCATGGTTGGCGCCGACCTGGCCGATGAGGGACTCACGACATCTATGGAAGACGCCGTGCGTTTGAATGTGGCCGGAGTGGGAATCTCAGTATTCATTGGCACCGAATATGAGAAGCAGTCCCTGTTGAACCTCGGAAAGCTGGTGGACGAGGGTGAGAAGTACGGCATTCCCGTGATGGCGGTAACCGCCGTGGGTAAAGAATTGGAGAAGCGGGACGCCCGCTACCTGGCCCTCTGCTCCCGTATCTGCGCCGAGCTGGGCGCAAAGGTGGTCAAGACCTACTGGTGCGAGGAGTTCGACAAGGTTGTGAACGGCTGCCCCGTCCCGGTTGTGATGGCCGGAGGCCCCCAAGCCGACACCGAACGAGAGGTGATGGAGTTCGTCAAAGATGGGATGGACAATGGGTCCATCGGCATCAACCTGGGCCGGAACGTTTGGCAGAGTGACCACCCAGTGCCTATGATTCGGGCGTTGCGCCACATCGTCCATGAGAACGGTACAGTAGCCGGGGCCCAAAAGATCTTCGACAGCGTCAAAGCCGGCAACGGCCGGGTTGCCTCGGTGCCGGCATAACTTCCACCATTCCCGATCGATTAGAGGTATAGCCACCATGCGTGTTGCCATGTACTACAACAACCACGACGTGCGTGTGGAGGAGTTGCCTTTGCCGGAGATCGGGGCCGGTGAGTTGTTGGTCAAGGTGGAAGCCAGCGGCATCTGCGGCAGCGACGTCATGGAGTGGTACCGGATCCAGAAAGCTCCCACGGTCTTGGGCCACGAAGTCGCCGGGACTATCGTTCAGGCTGGGGCTGGTGTGGAACGGTTCAAAGAAGGCGACAACATGATCGTGACTCATCACGTCCCTTGTAACGCCTGCCACTATTGTCTAAGCGGCCACCACACCGTCTGCGACACTCTACGGGAGACAACGTTCGAGCCAGGCGGTTTCTCGGAATACCTGCGGGTGCCGGCCATCAACGTCGATCGGGGAGTATTCACCATTCCCGACAGCCTTTCTTTTGATGAAGCTTCTTTCGCCGAGCCTTTGGCTTGCGTCTACCGGGGCCAGCGCCGCGCGAACGTCCAGCCTGGACAGACCGTCATCGTCTTGGGCAGTGGACTGGCTGGGTTGCTGCACATCAACTTGGCACGTGCCTTAGGCGCCGGGCGAATCGTAGCCACCGACATGGTCCCGGACCGGCTGGAGGCGGCCATGAAACTGGGCGCCGACCACACCTTTCTAGCCACCGACGACATCCCCGCTCGGTTGCGCGAGGTCAACGACGGCCGGTTGGCCGAGTTGGTTATCGTTTGTACCGGCGCTCCGCCGGCCTTGCAGCAAGGATTGGACTCAGTAGACCGCGGCGGCACGGTATTGTTCTTCGCCCCCACGGAACCTGGAGTGAACATTTCAGTCCCGGTGAACGACCTTTTCTTCCGGAACGACGCCACACTGACCACCACCTACGCCGGCGCGCCGGGAGACCTGGCCACGGCCCTGGAAATGATCGCGTCTGGCCGGGTCCAGGTGGGGCAGATGATCAGCCACCGGCTGGGTCTGGAAGAAGCGGGACTGGGGTTCCAGTTGACCGCCGAAGCCAAGTCGTCACTGAAAGTAATCATCCAGCCGCACAGTAAGACTTAGCCGAAACCGTCTTCTTGACGCCCACCTACCGAACTGGGCTATCATAGCGCCCATAGTGCCGGCATCCCTTTTTGGAATGTCGATCTTTGATATATAGACCGAAGATTTGCGTCGGTTTCGCTTGTCGGACCGCGCCCAGACTGGAGGCCGCCGTGGAATTTGGAATATTCCTTGAATTCCCAGTGCGAGAAGGAGGAACGGAGAAGGAGGCGTTCGACGAATCCTTCGTCTTGGTAAACGAGGCCGAAAAACTGGGAGTGGACTCCCTCTGGTTGGCCGAATACCACTTCAGTCCAGGCCGCGTGATGGCCTCGCCAATCACCATTTTGAGCAACATCGCCGCCCGCACCGAACGCATACGGCTGGGCACTGCGGTCATGCTGTTGCCGCTGGCTAACCCTGTCCGGGTTGCCGAAGAGGTCGCCACCCTCGACCTAGTGAGTGGAGGCCGGGTCGAGTTCGGCATCGGCCGCGGCACTTTCCCCAACGTGCACGAAGGATTCAATTCTCCCTTCTCCGAAAGCCGGGGCCGATTTGAAGAGAGCCTGGAGATAATCATAAAGGCCTGGACCAACGAGACATTCTCCTTTGAAGGGGAGTTCTACAATCTCAAGGACCTGACGGTAACCCCAAAGCCATATCAGGAGCCCCACCCTCCGGTGCGCGTGGGGGTGACCTCTGCCGAGAGTTTCATGACTACCGGACGCCTTGGCTACGATATATTGATCAATCCGTCCCGCGTTTTCACTTTGGCTGGTCTCAAACCTGAGATAGATGGGTACCATCAGGCTTGGAAAGATGCCGGGCACGCAGGCCGTGGCAAGGTCGGGCTGAGAGTGCCGGTCTATCTTTCCGATGACCCGGAAAAAGCCTACGACGAGCCCATGGAAAGCGCCTTGTTCTCCATGGGACGCCTGTCCGACCGGGTGGCATCCTATGCCAAGTACGGCGGCACCACCGGCAACTGGGGTCAGGAAGCTGAAACGGTCAAGAACATGTCCTACGATGATTGGTTCCGGGATAAGGTGGCGTACGGCACTCCCGAAGCTGTGACTGAGAAATTGAATAGTTTGACTGAAGAATTGGGCTTGGACCAAATCATGTTCGAGGTCAATTTCGGAAACAAGATTGACCTGGATAAACAGGTGAATACTCTGCGTTTGATGATGGAGCAGGTGGTTCCCAATTTGAATACACGAAGGGTTCAGATATGACTATGATTTGGGACGAATTGGAAGCCGGATCAAAGGTTGAAGCAGTTGAGACTTTTGAGGTCCAACAGGGTATGGGAGCCCCAACCGGGGCCGGAAAATTCAACATCGAGACGGGGGATACCGGAGAGGTAACAATCAAACGCAAAGCTGGGAAGCTCCAGTGGCTGGTCATAAAATGGGACCGGCTGGGACGCACCTTTAATCTGAATGAAGATCAGTTCGGTTTGATTAAAGTAGGCTGAAGATAGCGTCGCCATCGGTATAGACCCGGCTGCGAAAAGATTATCTAGTTACCGCACTGTGTGCTAATATCATTTCTAAACCAAGCGGATAGGTACCGGATAGCCCTGAGCTAAATCTTAACGAGGTGTTCTAGGAAATGGTTCAATCAGAATTGAAAACAGTATTTGAAGTCGGCTCTGTGACGTTCACAGCCAGGCATGAACTGTGGGACGGCAACATTCAAGACCACGCCGACCAAGGCGTATCGATCGTCGTAGAAGGCGACATCGATGGCGAGAAGACGATCTTACTGCGGTTCAATTGCTTCGATATCGAACGAAGCTATATCTACGGGCCGCAGAACCCCGACCTGAAGACACAAGGGCCAGCGATGCTCGCCGGCCGGACGGAAAATTCAACCGGCATGGGGAAGCTCTACCGAATGGACCCGACAACCGACGGCAACCCGATCGGCTGGGCCATTAAGACTATGAAGACGAAGCTCCCGGATATGCTGCACCGGGCAGGATACCCTGAGATTGCTGAGCAAGTGGACCTTGAAGAATTAGCGGACATGCTTCCCGAGCTAGAAGCCACGGCCAGAGAGCTGTTCGTTGCCAAGCGGAACACTGTCAAGCACAACCGTGGCACCGACATCTTTGATGCAGGGAACATCCGCTTCGGGCTGGAGATGCGGCGCTTACCCGTCGGTGACGGCGGTCTGGCGATCCACGTTTTGACTGACGTGGGCGGCTCCACCGAGAAGTCGTTTGTGGAAGAGACCGAGATCATGGCCTTCGACCTTTTCTGGGATGGCCCTCACTACCACTATGGTCCCCGAAACAAGAATCACCGGATCTATTGGGACAAGACCTTGGTCACCGATTATCTTGGTTGGGTCTTGGACAAGATTGACGGCAAGAAGTTGGGTCCGATGATTGACCGGGCCGGATACCCTGGCGTTGCGGCCGATCTGGACCAAGACTTGATCGACGCCGTTCTGCCCGCATTGACCGTCAAAGCCCGGGAGATGCTGGCCACCGGAGAGGCGCTAACTGGCCACCCCGGATTGCCCGCGGAGGTCACTCCCAACCTAGTCACGGGGTAAGCTGTACGGTTAGACTGGATACAGCCAAAGACAAAAAGAGCCCGGCCGATCGATCGGCCGGGCTCTTTCATATTGCTAATCCCTCTTGTCCCTTAGACGTTATTTACTTCGAGTTGAGTCTTAATCATTCTCAAAACCAGAGACTGGTTCATTGCCCTAGTTGGTTGGACCAGTGGCCACACCAGGTATGTAGGCAACGCCCACCACTGGCCGGCAGGCTCGCTGTTGCGCGTGAGCCGAGTTCCCAACCCAACAGGTTCCAGATTGTAAGATATGCGGTAGGCTGATTCCGACGTCCTGGATGTCGGGCGTATTCCCTGAGTTTTGGTGTGGCCCAAAACCGTAGCCGCCGTGTAAACTTCCGACTGTACAAACGCTATGCGTGAGTGAGGCGCGAATTCAGTGATTTCCAACCGAGATCGAATCGTCAGATGCTTCCTTGTGCCTTTTAACCTCCCCAGATAACCCACCCTGGGTTCCCCTGGCGATGTTTCCGTCAGCCGAAATTCGAACGACTGAACCAACCCGCATGCTGGCCGACGTCCACCAAGTAGGCGAATACGCGTTCCGGCGGGGATTCTATCACTCGGGATTTACTCACCCGTAACATCCCGGTCCTTTCCCCCCGACTGCAATCTCGGTACCGGTCAGGTCAGATATATGATCAGCGCGATTATGGCCACCGGGATACCGATCACCACCATCAAGCAGCCGAGCTTGGTGATGCAGCTCATGATGGTGAGCGGAAGCTTAATGAGCTGCATCACCAAGCGTAGGGGCAGGGTGATTAGCCCAAGTAGCTTAAACATGGCCTAGGCGGTCGCCCACTGGACGCCGTTGAGCACGATCTTCTGGAATTCCGGGGACTCGAAGCTCTTCCCGTCGTGACCCAGCAGCAGCGTGAATACCTTGCCTTGGCCGTAGGTGCGGGTCCAGCCCAGAGGGAAGGTACCGGCGGACATGTGGGTCGGCGCGCGGTCCGGACCCCAAGGCCAGGTCCCCTCCTCGGAAGTCCCGGTTAGAAAGACGTCGCTGCCGCTTTTGTACTCGATTCCCATGTAGAGTTCGTCGTCGGTGTTGAAGTCAGAGACCCCAGCTACTCCCGCGTGGCCGGGCTGGCTCACCTTGACGGCGAAGTTGCTGTAGGGAGGATGGTAGCTCGTGCCGGAGACCCAGCCGCCGCCGGTGATCTCGGCGAACTCGGGCCAGTAATCGGCCCCGCAGCCAGAGATGTGCAAGCAGACGAACCCCTTGCCCGCTTTTACATAATCGATGATTCCGTTCTGTGCGGCCTCGGACAGTTTCATCTCGGCGAAATCGGCGGCGTTCTCCCGCCGGGTGTTGAACACCAATGCGTCATAGCCGGCCATTGCAGTAGAGTCTGCCAGCACCGAGGCATCCTCGGTTGCGGTCACGTCGTGACCTGCCGCCTTGAGGAATCTCTCCAGTACAGGCGTGGACTCTTCATAAGGGTGCCTTCCGCCAGTGATTACAAGCAGCTTCACGTGGGTTGCCTCCAGATTTTTGGTTGAATTAATAGGTCGCCAGGAACGGTATTATACGTCAGGATGGAAGGTTCTTGTGCTTACGACAATGAAAATTTTTAACAAATGAACGGCCGCGTGGTACAGTCGCTCACCATCTTGACAAACAGGAGGCAAATAATGCACGTAAGAGCGGCCTCTGCGCAGGTTTGGCGAGGAAAAATTCAAGAACTGATCGATATTTACGATAATCCGATAGTTCCATCTTTCAAGAGACTGAAGGGCTTTAAATCAGCCTACCTGATGATCGATGTGGGCAGCCATACAGCTCTCTCTGTGACTGTTTGAGAATCGAAGGCGGCCCTGACTGAAGCGGAAGCCAGCAGCAACTACCAA
>VFHF01000201.1 GCA_009392095.1 SAR202 cluster bacterium | reverse complement strand
GGTTTCATTCTCGGTCCGGAAGACCCGGTCGTTATTCTCCCTGCGCCAGGCTTCGGCAGCCTCGGCGTTGAGCAGCATCTGGCGGACCGATGGCAGCCTGATGGGGTCCAAAAACATGTGCTCGGTGCGGCAGAGGCCGACGCCTTCGGCGCCCATGTTCAGGGCTTGGATTGCGTCTGATGGGGTGTCCGCGTTGGCCATAACGCCAAGCTCTCGCGTATCGTCGGCCCAGCCCAGCAACTCGTTGGCTTCTGGCAAGTCTTCCAATCTGGTATTCACCGTGGCCAGTTCTCCCAGATAGACCGATCCTGAGGCGCCATCCATGCTGATATGCTCGCCTTCTTTGACCGTCCTATCGCCGGCTGTGAACAGACCGGCTTCCAGGTCAACCTGAATCCCTTCGCAGCCTACGATGCATGGCTTGCCCAGGCCTCTGGTTACCACCGCCGCGTGGCTGGTTACCCCGCCGCGGCTGGTTACGACACCCACGGCTGCCGTGATTCCGTGGATATCGTCTGGCTTGGTCTCAGGCCGGACCAGGATCACCGCCACTCCGGCGGCTGCTAGTTGGGCGGCCTTGTTTGCATCGAAGCAGACGGTCCCGGAGGCAGCGCCGGGGGACGCCGGGGCTCCGCGGGCTAGGAAGCGGTTTTCCGATTCATCATTGTCCAGGTCGTCGGAGAACTGAGGGACCAGGAGATTGGAGATCTCTTCCGCGTCCACTCTAAGCAGCGCCTGGTCCTGTGTGATCAGGCCTTCATGGGCCATATCCACTGCCGTTCTAACTGCTGAAAGGGCGGTACGTTTGGCGTTACGGGTCTGCAGCAGGAAAAGCCGGGAGTTCTCTATGGTGAACTCCACGTCCTGCATGTCTGAGTAATGGTTTTCGAGATCACCGCCCAATTCCATGAGTTGGCCGTATATCTCTGGCATGACATCTTGGAGACTGGAGATGGGCTCCGGAGTGCGAACACCGGCTACCACATCTTCGCCCTGAGCGTTGGTCAGGAACTCCCCATAGACCTGCTTTTTGCCGGTGGAGGGATTTCGGGTGAACAACACCCCGGTACCGCTGGTAGGGCCGAGATTGCCGAAGACCATAGCCATTATGGTCACGGCGGTGCCCATATCGTGGTCTATCTTGTTGTGGTCACGGTAGAAGATGGCCCGGGGTGTGTTCCAACTTCGGAACACTGCCTCTACTGCGGTCATCAGTTGTTCCCAAGGGTCGGACGGCGGTTTAGAACCGGCGGCCTCAATGGTTACCTGCTTGAAGTCAGTCACCAGTTCGCGAAGTTGCTCGGTGGATAGTTGATGGTCGAGGGTGACTCCGGCCTTTGCTTTATGCTCGGCAAGTACCCTTTCAAAGGGCTCGGGGTCCACACCCATGACGACTTCAGAGTAGATCTGGATGAAGCGTCGGTAGGCGTCATAGGCTGGGCGCGAATCGCCCATCATGGAGGCCAGTCCTTCAACAATTTGGTCGTTGATTCCCAGGTTTAAGATGGTGTCCATCATTCCGGGCATGGAGACGCGCGCTCCGGAGCGGACGGACACTAGAAGAGGACTAGAGGTTGAACCAAAGTTGCGGCCGATGGATTGTTCAAGCAGGTGGATATTCTCTTTGATCGACTCTTCTAGCCCTTCAGGAATAGTTTGCTGCTTGGTTAGGTAGTCGCGGCACACCTGGGTCGAGATGACGAAACCTGGCGGAACCGGCAGTCCCAACTGGACCATCTCACAGAGATTTCTCCCTTTGCCCCCAAGGAGATCCCCCATCGAGGCATTCCCCTCGTCAAACCGGTAGACGAACTTCAAGGTATGAGGCGCTTGAATAGTGATCGGCACTCCCTCCCATCGGCCTATACCCTTTCGGGCTTTCGGTACCCCGTGTCCAGAGCAAGGACTCTAGGCTCAACCACCGGACTATATAACGTTATCAGAGATTAAATCAACTTTGGCCGGAAAGAAAAATGACCGGAGTTCACGCCTATAAGATACGAAAAACGTAATAAATCGGCCATTAATTCTATTAATCGTTGGAATCTAACCCGCTCTATACTAGTCTCCTTGGCGCATTCAGGTTGTTATAATAGGGCGCTAAATTTCGCGGAACTGGGGCTCCGGCTCTGAGACGTCGAAGCCATGTTCCCACAACTCGTCCAACTTGGCCTGTTCCTCGTCACTGATCTCCGGAGTTTCCAATGCGCTTGTGTACTCTTTGAGTTCCGATAGGTTGGTGAAATTGGGCAGTACCGATATTATTGACGGCTGCTTCAGCACGAATTGAATTGCTGATTGAGCCATGGTCCGCGTGTCTTCTTGCACCAAGAAACGGACCCGGGCGACTTTCTTCATAGCTTCTTCCAGCCACTCGTTCTTGCGGTGGGCGCGGTGGTCGTCAGCGTCGAAGGTTGGTAGGCCGTCGTCGAACTCTCCGGTGAGGGTGTTCGAGGCGTGTGGGACCCTCGATAGTAAGCCAACTTCGTTTTCTTCGGCTAGCGTCATGAAGTGCTTGGCTGGGTCCTGCTCCATGATGCTGTAGATCACCTGGGCGCTGGCCACCTGGCGCTGGGTCAGGGTGTATTCCCCCTCTTCAACCCAGCCGATATCCGGCCCTAATGCCACGCCATAGTGGCGTATTTTACCTTCAAACTGAAGCTGTTCCAGAGTTTCGAACAGTTCGTCGTGCTCGAGGTCCGCTAACTTGATGTTGTGGGCCTGGTATAGGTCGATGTAATCGGTTCCTAGGCGTCTGAGGCTCTGCTCGCAGGCGTATTTCACGAACTCTTTATCAAACTTCTGCGCCCGTTCTTTGTGGCCGTCCCTGGGAGTTGGGTCGTAGATGTCATAGCCGAATTTTGTAGCGATGACGATATCGTTGCGCTTGTGTCCAAGGACGGTGGCCAGTATCTCTTCGCCAAAGCCATCACCGTAGGTGTCGGCCGTGTCGAAAAAATTGATCCCTTCTTCCACGGCATTCTCTAACAGGGCCGCTTTATCGGCATCTTCTATCTTGCCCCACCAATTCGTGGCTACGGTCCAGACTCCGAACCCCACTTCTGATAGAACCAGATCGGTGCGGGGCAATTTGCGAAACTTCATTGTGAATACGTCCTTAATCCCTAATGTCTATGCCTATGTCCAGGTAGTGTAATTGCTCAGCCACTCGGACAGCCCATTGATGAACCGGTCCCGGTCATCGGTCTGGGAGCCGCAGAATATCTCGATAAGTTCTTCTTCAAACCCCTGAGGTTTCCGACCCTCTGGCACCTCGTAGGTTTCTATTGGATTGCAGGCCAAGGTCATGTCGTTTCCCGACTCGAAACAGTTTTGACCGTCATTCCCAGTGACGCTGCCTTTGTAGGCCAGGTTGCGTCTACCGTCATCCAACCGGCTTCGGTATTGAGCCGGATATAAGTATTGACGTCTGGCACCGAGCCACCACTTCGCCCAATTCGGGTGGGAAATCTGCTGTGGTCTCCTCGGTGAACCGGTGGGTGCACATTATCACCCGTGACTCCAACCCTTCTTCCCGGAAGATTTGATCCAGGAAATAGCGTTTTCCAGAGCAAGTGCCCCGCCCTTCTTGAATAATGGCTTCAGGTTCCCTTGTGCTGGCCCTCTGGTAGGGCATGTCCCTCAGCAATGCGAAGGCGGCCTTGGCATCGGCCGTCTGCCCAGATCTGGTCAGGCCTCTGTTTCTGCTTTCTGCCTCCAACATGGAGAGCAACTTGCCCATTCGCCCCTCTTATATGCCCGAGTTCGATGGCGATTAGCCAGTGTTTACTGTAAGTCCTAGGCTTCCCTTGATATCGTCGCAGCGGCGCTGAAATTTGGCGTCGTTTAAGACTGGTTCCATCCGGCCAAGGTTAACGTCCGACAAAACTTCAACCCATGATGTGCAACCTCCGTATTCCGGCAGGTAAGGAACGGTGACCGGTTGCTCGAGTTTGTAGATGCGGAGGAGAAGCACCGACATGGGGAGCATAGGTTTCCAGTGGAGCTTCGACTGGGCGTAGGCGGTCGTCCAGATGTGATGAGGCTCTAGATTGTCCACCTTTTTTTGCTCGGATATCTCCAGCACTTCTTCGGCCCTTGCCCAGTAGCTAAAAGTGATGCGGTCATTGTCCTGTGGTTGCTCCAACAACTTGCGCAATGCGGGCTGATAGGCCGGCTGCAACAGGTCTTCCTTTTGGTGAAGGTAGGTTGGGTAGAACAGGAACTCCCGGTGAATCACGCGGAAGTCTTTGCCATCTTCGTGGATACCGCCTTTGCGCAGCAGGAGCACCTGGTCTCCCTTGGCCATGGCGTCAACAGTTACCGCCCATTCTTTAAGGGCCATCTGGCATTTGTCGGGTAACATCTGGTCTGTCTCCGTCGGCTGGGTGGTTGGTGTCTTTAGTCGACTTCGCACTAGGTTATTAGTCTCTGAAGCTTGCCGTAAGACTACCAAATTCCGAGTTAACTGGTTGAAAAATACCGGGCTGGGGCTGGCAAGGTCAATGGTATCACTGGCCCAACAAGCGCTCAATCCCTAGCAAAAACCGGCCCCAGGCCTACCTCAGGCGACCGCGAGCGGCTTCTCAGGGGTTATTGAGTGGGCGGTGAACCGGAAAAAGATGGCCTTTCGGCCATGAGGAATTCGCGGAAAGCGCGTTGGGAGGGTGAGAGATAGCGGTCTTTGGTTTGGATCAATGTCAATGGGCGGCGGCAGTCCCAGCCAACGACATCGAGGACTACAAGCATGCCGGCAGCCACCTCGGCGGTGATGCCCAACCGGGAGATGATTCCTATACCTCCACCGGCCATTGCTGCCTGTTTAACAGCCTGATTGCTGCCTAACTCGAACGCTACCCTGGGAGTGAATCCCAATTCCCGGAATTGGCGTTCGGCCGCCGAACGAGTTGCCGAACCTTCCTCTCTGGCAATCAGGCCCAGCTCCATCATCTGCTCAGCGCTCGGCCGGACCGAGCCCGCCGCAAGATGGCTAGGCGCCGCCACCAGAACGATCTCGTCGTCTTGGAAGTCGACAATTTCCAACTCGCTGGAGTGTTCTTCCACGTGGTCGCCAACCATTCCCAAGGCCATTTCCCGGTCCAATATCCGTTGGACGATGGTCCGGGTGTTTCCAATGGCCAATTCAACGCGTATTCCGGGATAGATCTGACGGAACCGGCCGACGATCATTGGGAGTACATATTCGCCAGGCGTGGAGCTGGCGCCTAGGACAAGGCGGCCCGACTGGAGGTCTTCCATCTCTTGGATGGTTTCCATCAATTGACTGGACAGCGCGAATATCTGTAGGGAATAGGCTAGGACCGCCTCCCCTGCTTCAGTGATCCTCAGACCACGGGACCGCCGGTGGAATAGGGTGACACCCAGGAATTTCTCCAACTCTTGGACCTGGATAGATACGGCAGGTTGGGTGATCTCCATCGCTTCAGCGGCACGAGAGAAGCTCAGGTGGCTCGCCACCGTCTGGAAGATATACAGTTGGTGGAAATTCAACTGACCTGAGGACCGACCGCCGTTGTAAGACCGGTTGACCATGGCCGTTATACCGCTTCGATGAAGCGCTCAAGCCGCAGCAAGCGCGCCAGATTTCTCGTAGTGACCTCTGCGACCTCTTCGACCGAGATGCCTTTGATCTCCGCCAGGGTCTCAGCCACCGATTGGACGTGTCTGGGCTCCGTCCAATTGGTGCGATATTTTTTGAAAGGTTGGGGCGCCGCATCGGTCTCTAGGACCATGTTGTCCAGCGGGATGATTTTGGCGACTTCCTGTAACTCTGGCAACCGGGTCAACGGGCGGGCTAATGAGATGTAGAAACCACAGTCGATGGCCTCCCGCGCCGTGGCCTCGTCGCCTTGAAAGTAGTGCATCGCCCCACCAACCTCGCCGGCGTTCTCCTCGCGCAGGACCTTGAATACATCTGGGTGAGACTCTCGTGAGTGGAAGATGACCGGCAGTTTGAGGCTGCGCGCCAGCCGGATGTGGGCCCTAAATACCTGGTCTTGAACGGCGTGGTCCGGTGAGGCGGGCAGATAGTCCAACCCTACCTCACTGATGCATACCACTTTGGATGACGATTTTCCCATGCGTTCAAGTTCGGCGTATATCTCATCGGTGACTGGGTCCCGGGCTTCCATAGGATGGATCCCGACTCCGGCGAAAAGCGGTTCGTGCTGATCAGCTAGGTCGATGCAGTCTTGGGTTGATTGTAGTGTAGTGCCGGCGCAGACCGCGAAGACTACACCTGAGTCACTGGCCCGTTCCAATATCTTGGTCATCTCAGCCGAGGGGTATTGGTCTAGGTGGGTATGGCAGTCTGCCAACAGGATGTCACTAGGCATTCCGTATGACCTCGTAGATGGGTGAGAACGTCACGATTTCGCAATTTTAAAAGAGACGATTCTTTCGTATAAACAAAAATAATACACTGTGGGTGGGAATTAAGATCAATTGTGATCAAGTTTCGCAATAAACGATACTAAATATTCAGGAATACGGTTAAATGACTTTACTGGCCCACTCCCAAAAAGGTCAAACACTGCCTAAGAATAATTCCTCTCGGACGCGCAAATTCGACCTTCGAATACCTCCGACTCAGTCGATTACGAAACTCGTTGACAGCCTCAAACACGAGTGTTAGCATAATTGTTGACCAAGTTAGTCGACAATGTTAAATTGCCGATTGAACACAGCTATTATAGCCTCAGATTAGGCCACCGCCCAGAACCAAACTAGGAGCAATCAATGACCACACCCAAGGTCATTTCACGCAACGCCACTTCCTCTGAGTTAGATTCAGATTACAAGTGGGGTTTCGAGATCGATATAGAGGCCGACTTATCCCCCAAGGGACTAAATGAGGATATCGTCCGGCTAATCTCCGCTAAGAAGGAAGAACCCGAGTGGTTGCTGGAGTGGCGCCTTAAAGCATTCAGCCATTGGCTCAAGCTGAAGCAACAAGCGCCCACCTGGGCCAACGTTAGCTATCCGCCAATCGACTACCAGGACATCTACTACTACGCCGCGCCCAAGACCGACGCGCCTAAGAGTATGGATGAGGTCGACCCGGAGATTCTGGAAGCCTTCGCTAAGCTGGGCATTCCACTCCAGGAACAAGAGCGCCTTGCCGGTGTGGCGGTGGACGCAGTCTTAGACAGCGCCTCCGTAGCCACCACCTACAAAGCAACGCTAGAGAAACAAGGCATAATCTTCTGCCCGATCAGCGAAGCAGTGAAAGAGCATCCTGAACTGGTCCAGAAATACTTGGGTTCCGTGGTCCCCTACGGAGATAACTTCTACGCCACGTTGAACTCGGCCGTCTTCAGTGACGGTTCCTTTGTCTACATCCCAAAGGGTGTGCGCTGTCCCATAGAGTTGATGACCTACTTCCGCATAAACCAGGCCGACTCCGGCCAGTTCGAGCGGACACTGATCATCGCCGAAGAAGGCTCCTACGTCAGCTACCTTGAAGGGTGTACCGCTCCTGCCAGGAAGACCCACCAACTTCACGCCGCAGTGGTCGAGTTGGTGGCCTTGGACAACTCAGAGATCAAGTACTCCACCCTTCAGAACTGGTTTCCCGGTGATAAGGACGGCAATGGAGGCGTTTACAATTTCGTGACCAAACGCGGTATCGCCCGCAAGAATGCCAAGATTTCTTGGACCCAGGTGGAGACCGGTTCCGCCATCACCTGGAAGTATCCCAGCGTTATTTTGGAAGGCGACAACTCGGTCGGCGAGTTCTATTCGGTAGCCCTGGTCAACAATCATCAGCAGGCGGACACCGGCACCAAGATGATTCACAAAGGCAAGAACACCCGCAGCACCATTGTTGCCAAGGGTATCTCTGCTGGGCAGGGCAATGCTACCTATCGTGGTCTGGTCAAGATACTGCCCTCCGCCGATGGTGCGAAGAACTTTACCCAGTGCGACTCTCTGTTGGTCGGAGACAGGTGCGGCGCCCATACCGTTCCCTACATAGAAGTGAAGAACCCTACCGCCCAGCTAGAGCATGAGGCGTCGACTTCCAAGGTCAGTGACGACCAGCTCTTCTACTGCCAACAACGGGGTATGTCCGTCGAGGACGCCCATTTTATGATTATCAACGGATTCTGCCGAGGGATCTTCCAAGAACTCCCATTCGAGTTCGCCATGGAAGCGTCTCAGCTCCTTAAAGTTAGCTTGGAAGGAGCGGTGGGCTAGATGGCTGCCGCTGCGAATGGCTCCAAACCCTTACTTTCCGTCAAGGGTCTCACCGCCTCGGCTGGCGACCTGGATATTCTTAAAGGTATCGACCTAGAGGTATTTCCCGGCGAAGTCCATGCCATCATGGGACCCAACGGCTCCGGTAAGAGCACTCTGGCCAACGTCCTAGCGGGTCGCCCCGACTACGCAGTTACCGGCGGCGAGGTCTTGTTCGAGGGTCAGGACCTGTTGAAGCTGGAACCTGAGATCCGGGCCCGCATGGGCCTGTTTCTGGCGTTCCAATATCCCCTGGAGCTCCCCGGAGTGCGCGCTTGGCAATTCCTGAAGGCAGGGGTAGATGCTCGGCGGGTCCACCACGGCGAAGAAGAGATGAGCGCCCGGGAGTTCGACCAGATGCTGAAGGCCAAGGTCGAGCAGGTTCAGATCGACCCCGACCTGGTTAAGAGAGCCGTCAACGAAGGCTTTTCCGGCGGCGAAAAGAAAAGAAACGAGATCCTTCAGATGGCCGTGCTTGAACCCAAGCTGGCTCTGCTGGACGAGACCGATTCCGGCTTGGACATCGATGCCCTGCGCATCGTCGCCGATGGGGTCAATCTGCTACGTTCTCCGAAGAATGCTGTGGTCTTGGTGACTCATTACCAGCGGATTCTTGATTACATCACGCCCAATCACGTTCACGTTTTATTCGACGGACGCATCGTACGGTCTGGCGGCCCTGAACTGGCCCACGAACTGGAAGAGAAGGGTTACGACTGGATCAAAGAATCCGTTGACGCAGGCGTGTAGCTCACTCTGCGACACCGAACCTCATGACCACAGCAACTGCTAAATTTGCCCAATACTTTGCCGATTTCCAGTCTTTGTCACAAGGACCGGGAGCGGGAGACCCTGCCTGGCTTAAGGACTTGCGGGACAATGCCTGGGCCAAGTTCAATGAGACCGGGTTCCCCACAGCCCGACGGGGCAACGAACGCTGGAAGTACACCAATGTTGGCCCCATAGCCAAGGCTGACTTTTTTTCCCCCGAAAGGGTCACATCCGCCGATGGTTCAAAATCTTTGGCGCTCAGCTACAAAATAGATGGTCCAGTGGT
>VFHF01000200.1 GCA_009392095.1 SAR202 cluster bacterium | reverse complement strand
CCCATGACCCAGGCAGTGGACGCGCAGGCGCCACCAATGAGTTCATAGACGGCAATCTGGGTCACGAGGTCGGCCTCGGTCCCGCCGAATTCTTTGGGGATCGCAACGGTCAAGAGCCCGGCCTCATGGAGGTCTTGGATGTTCTCCACCGGTACCCGGCGCTGACGGTCGGCCTCAGCGGCCCGCTCTGCGATACGCCCGGCCGCCTGGTTGGCCGCCCGCACCAGGTCTTCCCTGGGTTGGACCAAATCCGCAGCCAAGGCCAAGGGCTGTTCCTTTTTCACCACCGTCGCTACTCTCCCGATTCGGCGATTAAGTTGCCAGGACAAACGGCCTAGGGGACCAACATGGCCCTGGTGATAGGAGTCTGGCTCTGGTCCCACTCAGACTGGGCAAAAGCCTCATTGACCTCGGCAAGGGGGAAGGTGTGGGAGACGATCTTATCGAAGGGTAGGACGTCCTGTTTGCGGACCAGGAAGTTCAACAATCTGGGCAGCAACTCGGGCTTGTACATCAGCGATCCCACGATGTTCTTGCCGGTGAGCAGCTTGGAAGGGTCGATGGAAACCTCCCTGCCACGGACGATGTCGCCAATCTCTACGAAGGTGCCGCCGTTGCTCAGCATGTCGATTCCTTCTTTAAGCAACTCGGCCCGGCCTACCAATTCCATCACCACATCGGCGCCGCGGTCGTCGGTCAATTCCCTGACCCGCTGCAAACGAGTCTCAGGGGTGTTGAATTCCTCGATATTTATCGTGTGGTCAGCCCCAAATTCCTCGGCCAGTCGCAAGCGGTTCTCCAGGCGGTCTATGACAATCACCCGGTCTGCGCCCATCTCCTTGGCCATGGCTGTGGCGTGGATGCCGAGGCCGCCGGCGCCTTGGATTACCACGTAATCGCCCTCACCTGCCTGTGCTCGAATCAGACCGGTGGTGACGGTGCCCATGGCGCAGTTCACCGGACCCAAAATATTGTCATCCAGCTCGTCTGGAACCTTGAAGAAGGGATGTCGCGGCGGCAGATAGAGGTAATCTGAATAGGTGGCTACAAAATAAGGCCAGACGCCGGCGGCCGGATAGTTACGGTTCATGCACCAGTTGGTGTTTCCCTTCAGGCACTGGCGGCAGTGGTAACAGGGGAAGACAGCCGCGTAGATGACCCGGTCTCCCTTTTTGATTGGCTCTCCCGCGGAGTCGGTCTCGATCCCGTCTCCCAGGATCTCCACCACTCCGGCGCCCTCGTGCCCCATGGCCCGGCCGGTGGGCGGTATAGGGAGGTTTTCTTGGTTCTGGTCACCCCGCCAGGTGTGGAGGTCTGAGCCGCAGACACCCGCTTGGGTCATGCGGAGTATGACTGCACCGGGTGCGGGCTCCGGAACATCGTACTCTTCGATCACAAAGGGTTTGCCGTATTCCTTGCAAACTACTACTCGGCCTTTCATATGTTCCTCCTACTGCTGGCCATATTGCCCCGAACCTTCCGCGATGCGGCTGGCGGTCGGCCGCCGGGGGGTTGAAAAGACGCCGGTAACATACCACAACCCCTCGTGGAACGGTACCGTTTGTCCGGTCATACGCCACACATCCCAGCTTTGACACCCCAATATGCCGCTGCTACACTCGCCGCAATCTGGCGAGGGGCCCAAAAGATCGCCCAGCCACGGAGGCTAATCCATGCCCGTTAGGACCGGTAAGCAGTATATAGAAGGTCTATCTAAGAAGCCTGCCGAGGTCTGGATCAGCGGCGAAAAGGTCAAAGACGTCACCACCCACACCGCATTCCAGAATGGCGTGCGCTCCCTGGCCGCCCTCTACGACCAGCAGCATGACCCGGTCATCAAAGACTCGATGACCTTTGAATCACCGTCTTCTGGCGACCCGGTCGGGCTGTCTTTCATCATCCCCAAGACCATCGACGATTTGGTCAGACGGCGCGAGATGATGACCAATTGGGCCTGGGAAAGCTGTGGCATGATGGCCCGCACGCCCGACTTTTTGAACAACGCCGTGTCCAGTTGGGCGGGCTCGGCGGATTATTTCGTAAACGACCGTCCGGAGTTTAAAGACAATGTCCTGCGCTACCACGAGTACATTCGCGAGAACGACCTTACTCTCACCCATACCTTGGTGAACCTGCAACGCAGCCGCAACACCGCCATCCATGACAACATTGAAGACCAAGTGGCGCTGACGGTTGTCGATGAGACGGCCGAAGGGATCGTGGTGCACGGCAGCCGGATCTTGGCCACCCTGGGACCCATATCCGACGAGATCGCAGTCTACCCCACCCGCACCCACATACTGGGCAAAGACTCCTGGAGGCAGGCCTTCTCTTTCGCCCTGCCGTGCGCCACCCCCGGAATGCGGTTCATGTGCCGGGAGAGTCTGGACATCGGCCGCTCTAGCTTCGACCACCCACTGGCATCGAGGTTCGAGGAGATGGATGCCCTGGTCTTTTTCGACAACGTCCTGGTGCCCTGGGATCGGGTGTTCCTGCTGGGCGACGTGGACATGTGCAACGACTACTCAGCGGCGACTCAGTCCACCGCTCACACCGGGCAACAGGTGGTCAACCGGACCGCGGTCAAAACTGAGTTCGTCCTGGGACTCACTTCGCTGATGGCGGAAACGCTGGGTTCGACCCAGGTCCCCCACGTTCAGGAGCGCATCGGCGAGATCGTTATCTACCTGGAGACGCTAAAGGCCTGCGTGCGGGCCGCGGAGGCCGATGCCACGCTGAACAAATGGGGTGTGATGTGTCCGGCCCAGGGTCCGTTGGTCGCCGGCCGACAGCTGTACTCCAGGACTATCTACCCCAGGCTAGCCGAGATCGTGCAACTACTCGGCTCAAGCAGCCTGATGGCCCTGCCCACCGAGGCCGACTTCAACACTCCGGTGGGTCCGGAGTTGGAACGCTATCTGGCCACTGATTCCACCGGTGCCAAAGACCGAGTCCGCCTGTTCCACCTGGCCTGGGACGTAGCTTGCAGCGCCTTCGGCGGCCGGCAAGTGCTCTATGAGCGCTTCTTCGGCGGGGACCCGGTGCGCAACGCCATGCTCCTCTACCAGACCTACAACAAGCAAAGCGCCATGGATCGGGTGCAGCGGTTCCTGGAGCGGGAGGGGTGAGATAAGCTGGATTCGACCTTGATTCCAAACAGAGGGACGTTTGTGCGTTGCCCCTTGGAATTCTGCGGTTGAAAAGGTATAGTATTCGGTATATCAATTAACACTATCTGGCGTGGTTTCCTATTTAATAGCGCCCCAAGATCGGGGAAGGATTAGGAGGACTGATATGGCAAAACCCAAGAGGATCGGACACCTGGTTATCAACGTCAAAGACGTGGATGCCTCGACCAAGTTCTACACCGAAGTTCTGGGCTTCGAGATTGCTCTGGAGCGCCCCGGATTCGGGACTTTCCTGACCTGCGGCTCGATCCACCACGACCTAGCTTTGTTCCAGGCTCCTGAAGGCGCCTCCGAAGTAACCGAAGGCGGCCTGGGCCTGAACCACATGGCCATCCAGGTGGAAGACTTCGCCGAGCTGACCGACTACTACAACAAACTCCAGCAGTACTTCGAGAAGTCAGACCTCCGAACTACTGACCACAGCATGACCAGGAGCATCTACATCAAAGACCCGGACGGCAACGGCATCGAGTTGTTCTGCAACTCCCAAGACAACGCCGCGGACGGCCTGGCCGAGATGCGCAGCCCCGACCGCAAGAACACGGAGTTGGTCTTCGACTAGGCCTTCTTTTTAGCGACTGGCAAACCAAGAGGCCCCCGGAGATTCCGGGGGCCTCTTTTTTGCTGGGCTGGCACGAACAAATCGTTTTGCCTGAGGTCATGTAATATTACCTAGCCTTATTCGCTGTCGGACCCAAAGGACTCAATGGCCAATAATTCACCGAACAGCCGCCGCCCGCTAATTCTGGCTGCGGCCCTGGACTTGGACGGAACCGTCATCGGCCCCAACGAAAATATATCCCCGGCAGTTCACGAGGCCATCGTGCGGTTGGCCGAACGAATACACGTGTTCATCGCCACCGGCCGGGAGCCGGCCGATGTTTTGCGGTACGCCAATGAACTGGGCCTAACGGCCCCTCAACTCTGCGACGGCGGCGCTAATATCCTGGACCCCGTGCAAGGTGTATCGACCTGGACTGCGCCGTTGGGGCCGGTCAATGCCGAGGCTGTGGTCACCAGGCTCAGGGAGATGGGCTCAGCCTTCGTTGCAACCCACGCCGGCGGCACAGCCAGAACCTTCGACGATGTGCCTGACTGGGACTTGATCCGCGTGTCAGCCCTGGACTTGGACGAAGACACCGCCGACGCGCTGGCGACAGAGTTCCGCCGCAACAAGAACATGTATGTGATCAAGGCAGTGTTGCCCTACAACGGGCTGTGGGCCGTGGACTTCACCTTGGCCGGGGTGGACAAGGCGTCCGGAATCGCCCGCGTGGGGCAGACCCTCGGCGTAAACCCGGCCAACATGGTCGCGGTGGGTGACAGCTACAACGACCTGCCGATGCTGGAAGCCTGTGGGTTCAGCGTCGCCATGGGCAACGCCCCACCAGAGGTTAAAGACGCCGCCGAATTCGTGGCCCCATCGGTTGCCGAAGACGGTCTGTCCGTCGCCATCAAAGAGTACGTGCTGCCGCGGGTTTAGGCTGCCAGCAATTTAGCTGACCTGTCGAACCACTTACTTAAATTGAAGACGCTCCGCAACTCGAGCATGACTTATGCGCATACTTCAACGGGCTCAGGGCGAGCGGATTCGCAGGTTATTTTGCCTTGATTTAGCCTGCAATGGCTTGAATGCCCTTAGCTCACGACGGCCAATCCTGCCCTGCCCCCACGGTTTCGGTTGATTCGCCCAAATTAACGCAGCGCGGGAACGACCTCTTGGCAGAAGAGATTGATGGACTCAGTCACCTTCTCACGGGGTATCAGTCCGCCAACGTTGGTCTCAGCCACAATGCCAGAAAGGCCAAGCTCTTCCGTGATCAATCTCAACTGACTGATCACACCCTCGGGACTTCCGTAGGCCAACCGGTCTCGGATCAGATCCTCATAGGTGACGGCGGCCAAGGCCTCACCGCGCTTGGCACGGTCTTCATCTATAGTTGCCCCTGCGGCGGTCGCCGATGCGGCGAAATTGCTGGCCATGCGCCGGTAAGAAGTCATGGTACTCTGCTCGGCGTCTGCGTAGGCCTCTTGCTGGGACGCTCCGACGTAGATAGGTATGCGCAGAAAAACGTCGCCGTTCCCGGCGTGACCGGCGTCCTTCCAGGCCTTGCGGTAGTTGTTTAGTAGCAGGGCCAGGTCAGGCCGGTCCAATCCGCGCAGTCCCACGAAGATGGGATATCCGAGTTTACCTACCTGCGGAAAGGTCTCCTTGGTGGTGGCAGCCATTCGTAGCGGCGGGTGGGGCTGCTGATAAGGTTTGGGGATAACGCAAACATCATTGAAGGTGTAGTGCTTGCCCTCATAGGAGAACCGCTCATTGGTCCAAGCGGCCAAGATAATCTCCAAATTCTCTTGAAACCGCTCCCTGCTCTCTCCGTAGGGGATGTCATAGCCCTCGTAGGCCCTCATGAACCCGCTGCGCCCCACGCCAAAATCCACCCGTCCGTGGCTGATCTGGTCCAAGGTTGCGATCTCCTCGGCCATGCGCACCGGGTGGTTCAGGGGCAGCACGTTAACAGCGACACCGACCCGCAGGCGTTCGGTCTTGGCGACGATGGCGGTGGAGATTATCAATGGAGCAGAGACGACGGAAGGGATCCCCGCTCCCATCCCATCCAGGGGATTCCGGGGCGCGGCGAAGTGACGCTCGGCTAGCCAGACCCCGTCCAGGCCACCCTTCTCCGCAGCATCCGACATGGCGAATGCCTCATCAAAGGCGTCCTCTTGGGAGCTACCGTAGCGGTAGTCGCATTCCATGATTAAGCCGTAGTGCATCGTTCCTCCTGTTTTCGAGTGGTCCGGATCGGCATAATGCCGATCCGGACCGAAAATTCAAACTAGGGTTTGGTCTATCCCCAGAGGGCCGCCACCCGGAAGGCCAACTGGGTGTGCGATTCCCTTACGTCTACGATCTCGGCTGGGACATCGCCCAGTATCCCCAGGGCTATGATCCAGTTCAATATCTCATGGTCTCCCGAATCCTGCAGTTCCTCAGGCGTGAGAGTGGCCAACTGACTGCCCTGACCCTGACGGACCAACTCCAGATAACGGCGGTCAGTCTCCAAGTCGATGGCCGAGCAATTGTTTTTGTGGGCCAAGAAACTGTGCGACCAGCTAGATGACGCTACGACCGCAACACGCTCGTCCCGGGTGTCCAGGAACCGGCGAATCGACTGTCCCACTTCGTAGCAACGCTTGGCTGTGGGCCGGGGCGGATAATCAGGGCCGGCCTCTTCGCCGTAGCAATTCACAAACAGGGGCAGCAGCGGGAACTTACCCTCCGGATCCAGGTAGACCAGCGGGTTGATGATGGCGTGGGCCAGACCCCAGTCCCAGCCGTTCAACTTGCTGGACGAAGCCATGTCGATGCCGTCCCGAATCAGGGAGTTGCGCATGTCCCGTGAAAAGTCTTTCGGGCACCGGAAGGTGAACCTGGTCTCAGTTTCGGCCTCCCAGATGTTGTCCTTCCCGCCCGCGCGGCGGAAGGGATAGCCGTCCACTTCGTCTCCGGTATAGAGGCAGAAGGGCGGCAGATTGTCCTGCTGGAAATTCTCGGCTTGGTCGTCGCCGATGACCATCACAACGTCGGGATTCCACTCGTGCAGCCGGTCGCGCATGACCTGAAAGGCTTCGACCACCTTCTGTTGGTCTATGATGTCCTGCGTCAGACCGTTGTCGTCGCCCAGTTCCTTAATCAGTTGCGGCGGCGCTTGGAAATTCGGGTTCCGGCTGAATATTCTCTCCCGGCTTCTGTGCCAATTCTCCGGGGGAGTGAGGATGATGGGCCCGTGAGAGCAGCCAATACCTAACAACTCAGCCATTTTGGCCTCCGATTTAGTCGCGAATCGAGGCGCATTATCAATCGTATCAGCGAGCGCGCCACGAGCCGGATTTTAGGCGCAGCATTATAGGCTGTCAAACGGCCGGACGACCTCGGCTGGGGACGAAAATACCGGTTTGCCATTGACTGGCCTAGGATGCCAAACGTACACTTCAAGCCGCCGGCCAGCGAGGCCGGCTCTACTGAGTTCGTTGAGGCGAATTTGGTTGGCAGGAGCGTGATTGGAATGAGCACAGCAAGACTTTCACGGCAGGTTGTCTACGGTAGAAACGGAATGGTGTGCACCAATTCGCCCCTGTCAGCCGCCGCCGGACTGAAAGTCCTGCAAGAAGGCGGCAACGCATTCGACGCCGCCCTTGCAGTTGCCGCCACTGAGACCGTGACCATGGTACCCATGTGCGGCATCGGCGGGGACTCGTTCATCCTGCTCTACGAAGCCGCCAACGGTCATGTAACCGGGATGAGCAGCGCCGGGGTCCCTGGCTCCGGCACCAGCGCCGATTACTACCGCAAGCAAGGCCTGACCAAGATGCCATTGGAGGGCCCCCACTCGGTTGGCGTGCCCGGTGAGGTCGCCGCCTGGGAGGAGGTCCACAGGCGCTTCTGCAGCAAACCCTTCGACCAACTCCTGGACACCGCCGTCGGTTACGCCGAGGATGGATTTGCTCTGCCACCCAAGATTGCCCAGAGCTTTACCAGCACCCACAAGAGGTTGGCCGCATACCCGTCGACGGCCGAGGTGCTGCTGGCCGGAGGCCGAACCCCGGTCGAAGGCGACCTGCTGGTCAACCGAGACCTGGCCGAGTCACTGCGCCGCATACGCAAGGGCGGGGCGGAGGAGTTTTATAAAGGTGACTTGTCCCGAAAGATGGTCAAGGCCCTGAATAACGCCGGCGGCCTGTTCACCAACGAAGATTTCGCCAACCACGAGGTGGACGTCTACGACCCCATTGGCACGACCTACCGGGGTGAGACAGTCTACCAGACCCGGCCCCCTTCCCAGGGCTTCCTCCATCTGGAGATGTTGAACCTGATCGAAGGTTTCGAACTGTCGCATATGAGTTCGGACGACCCCGAGGCCATCCACCTGATGGTTGAGGCCAAGAAAATTGCATACGACGACCGCAACCGCCTGGCCGGTGACCCGCGGGTGCTTGAATGGCCACTGGATGAGGTGATTTCCAAGGAGTATGCCGACCACCGAAGACCCGAGATTCAACTCGACCGGGTTGGCGCTGAGTCGCCGGGCTTGGATTCGGCCCGGACCGACGGCAATACCACCTATTTCTGCGTGGCCGACGGCGCCGGCAACACCGTCTCCTGGGTCCACAGTCTGTCCCACGCCTTCGGCTCGCGGTTCATGGCCGACGGCACCGGGATCCTCTTCAACAACCGGGCCGGCCGCGGCTTCAGCCTGGAGGCAGGCCATCCCAACGAGTTCGACCCCAACAAACGCACCATGCATACACTGAACTGCTACCTGACCCTCAGGGACGGGAAGGCCCATATCGTCGGTGGCACCCCCGGCGGCGACTTCCAACCCCAATCTGGAGTGCAGATCATCACCAATCTCTTGGACTTTGGCATGGGGCCGCAAGAAGCGGTGGACGCCCCTCGGTGGTGGAGCTACCCCGGCACCGACCCTGCGACCATCGAAACAGCCATGGAACTGCGGGTGGAGCCAGAGATGCCGGAAAAGACGGTGCAGGGCCTCCAGAAGCTGGGCCATAAAGTGTCCCGCCGAAATCCCGGCGTCTATGACGGCAAGGTGCAATTGATCGTCATCGACCAAGAGCGCCAGGTCCTACTCGGCGCCGCCGACCCCCGAGGAGACGGTCTAGCAGCCGGCTACTGACCGGCATTGCCGGGTTTACTAGGCTCGACTACCGCGAGCAACTCTGCAAATTTTTGGTACACGGATAAAGAGTAGAAAATGCCTAACCTTCGCCTTTTGGCCCTGTTTGCCCATCCGGATGATGAGGCGTTTCCTGTGGGTGGGTTGCTGGCCCGTAACGTGGCGAAGGGGCGGCGGGTGCGCCTGGTGACCACCACTTTGGGCGAAGAGGGAGAGATTCGTCAGGAGGGATCGGCCACCAAGGATACGCTGGGAGAGGTGCGGCGCTTCGAACTTGCCTGCGCCGTGCGAGCTTTGCGGCTAGAGAGCCACGCTCTTCTGGAATACCGGGACTCGGGCATGGCCGGCTGGGAAGCCAACAGCCACCCGCGGGCCTATATCAACGCCCCCGATGACGTAATCGTAGAGCGGTTCGTGCGGGAGATTAGGGAGTTCAAACCCCAGGTGGTGCTCACCTTCGAGCCGGGCGGACTCTACGGCCACCCAGATCATATCGCTGTGTGCAAACACGCCACGCAAGCCTTCGATCTGGCTTCCGACCCGACGGCGTTCCCGGACCAGATAAGCGGCGGGCTAACACCGCACGCACCCCAGCGCCTTTTCTACAGCGCCCGTCCCAAGGGGTTTCGGCTGGAATGGGCCCAGAAATTGCGCGCCGCCGGGGAAGACTGGCCCTTGCCCACACCGGAGCAACTGGTCCACGGCAATCCGCCGGAGGAGATACATCTAAGCCTGGACGTGTCGGACCAACTTGAGACCAAGATGGCCTGCATCATCTGCCACCGGACACAGGTGGCGCCCACCTGGCCCTACCACCGGGTGCCCCGGGAAGTAGCCGAATGGGTCCTCGGACGAGAGTATTACATCCGCGCCCACCCGGACGTTTCCCCCGGAGAGACCGTCCCTGATGACATTTTTTGGGGGGTCTCTCCGGACTAACGCCTGGCTTGAAACTCCTAGTATCAGTCGCACCCCACCGCTCATGGCAAACTCCGAACGGAATCGAGAGTTCCGATGTGATCGGACTTGTCGTACCACAGGCTTGTCTGAAACGGTCTCCCTAAAGAGGGATACACCAGCGCCCACCGGAGGAAAAATCTAGGCGGGCCGCTGGATCAGTTCCACCGAAACTTCGTCTGGGGCGACCACGAAGGCCACCATGGAGCCCGATGGCATGGTCCAAGGCTCGCAGTTGAACTTCACTCCGTTGCCCTTCAGCACGTCCGAAAGCGCCATCAGGTCGTCGGTTTCGAAACCGAAGTGGTCCAACCCGTAGCGCGGCTCGGTGGTTCCGGCAATGGGGTCTTCGCCCTCGGCGCGGCCGGAGATGGTCATCATGTGTTCGCCGTTCAGCTCAAGCTGGATCGACTTAGTGGTGGACAGCGGGCGCTCCGAGGTGATGGCGGCGCCGAAGTTATCGCAATACCACTTGGCGGCTGCGTCGGGATCTTCGCTGCGGAAATGAAGGTGATTCAAGGCAACTTTCACGGCGGTGCTCCTGCAAGTATCGATTCACTCGACCGGCCGTAGGTCCGCCGGTGCCGATTCAGGCACGGGCCAGGCCGGTCAGATGCCCTAGTGTAACCCAGGAACCGCCACCGGTGAAGTTGCGGTATGCACGCAAGCCGCAACTAAGGACTGGCCCGGGATATCGGCGAGCGTCAGTCTGTGAATATCTCGGGCCGGTTCAGCCAGTCCATGATCGGCCGGCATCCCCAATACTCCCCTAATATGGGTTCCGGAGAGAACAGCGGAGTGCCCACCACCGAGCCGTTACAGGCCTCCGACGATTCCACGTTCTGGTACAGCAGAAACACCATCCCACATCCGGGCAGGAGTCCCAGCAGATGAATTTGTCCACCAACATCTTCCCATTCCTGAAGTCGACACCCACGGAAATCGAGTAACCACTGGGGTCGAAATTTCCGTTGGCCACCATCAGGTTGATGGCGTGTAGCGCTCCAGCTCAGCCTGCATCGCGTCGGTGCTCATCGCGCGGTCGGAAAATGTCCGGAAATCTGGCTGAGTGCAGGCCAGAAGAACGATCGAAAACGCCGAGGCGACAACGAGCAGCCGAAGCGCCGATCGCCCTATTTTGGTTTGAGGAGGAAGGGTGTTCAAGAAATAGTCTTCCTATCTCCATCCTCTATGGCTCCGGCCTTAATCGCAAATATCGAGCCTGGTAAACGAAAGGAAGGCCCCCGGCCGTGGCATCAAGCGGGGGCGATTCTTTCCTGATCCAATAGTGATTGCTGCCTAACTCAGAAAGTCCGTCGTCCATCTGGCGTAGTCGGCCTTGCGGGTGAACTGGTCCAGTTGTTCCGTGGTGGCCAGTTGGGGACTCAGGTCGGCGGGAGGCACACCGTCGCGCAGAGCCTTCAGGGTGTCGTAGGTTGCCTTGATCGCCGCCGCGAAGGGCAGATGGCCCTGCAACGCCACCCTGACTCCAACCGAGCCTAGGTAGTCTTTGTCAGCCAACTCTCCAGTGGTGCCGCCCAGGAGCAGCGGTATGTTCATCTCCGAGCTGACAGCTTCCACCTCAGCCTTGGTGGTTGCGCCGGCCAGGAATACGGCGTCCACTCCGGCCTGCTCATACGCCTTGACCCGTTTGATGGTGTCAGCCAGGTCGGTGATCCTCAGGGAGCTGGTGCGTCCGGCGACCACCATGTTGGGATCGCGCCGGGCGGCCAGGGCCGCCTTCATCTTCCCCACACCTTCTTCGATGGGCAGCACGGCGTCCGCGCCGCCGCCGAAGGTCCGAGGCAGGACGGTGTCTTCAATGGTTAAAGCCGCCACCCCGGCGGTCTCCAACTCCTCCACCGTCCGCATCACGTTCAATGCGTTGCCGTACCCGTGGTCGGCGTCCACCATCAGGCTCAGGTCACCCGCGCGGCAAATGCGGTGGATCTGCTGGGCGAATTCTGTCAGGGTCAGGACGATCAGGTCCGGGGCGCCCAGGACCGTGCCGGAGGCGATGGACCCGGCGAACATGCCGACCTCGAAACCAAGGTCCTCGGCGATCCGCGCCGAGATTGGGTCAAAAACCGATCCGGGGTAAACGCACTTGTCACCGGCCAATATGCCCCGGTATCTTTCTCTTCTCGTGGTAAAGTCCATGTTGCACCTTTTTAGTCGTAGAGTCGTTGCCTGGTCTGAGCGCGCGCGGTCACCTCGTAGAGGCAGGCCGCAGGCGTGAATCGAATCGGCATAATTCCCGGCCCATTCTAACATAGCCAATCTCTGAAATTTTAAGCCGGCGGAGGGGACGTGGCCGAAGAGACAACGATCCTCGGCGTGGACTACAGCGGCGCACTGGCAGACAAAAATACCTGGGCCACCAAAGGTGTCCTGAGGGGCAACGTCCTCACGCTAATCTTTTGCGAGCCCATGCCACGCGCCGAACTGACCGCGAAGTTGGCGTCTCTGCCGGCGGATGCCGTGGCCGCCCTGGACTTTCCCTTTTCCGTACCCCAGGTTTTCGCCGAACGGTGGCTACCCGGCGCCAAGACCATGCCCGATCTCTGGCGAGCGGCCGCCGCCATGGACCTGCCGGACTTCATGCACCTCCGGGACGAATTCGTAGCCCAACACGGCGAGCCCTTCCGCCGGGGCGATGGATATTTCCCCGAGTGCTACTCATGCCTCCACAAGGCCAACCCCAACATGGTGCCCATGACTTTCCGCGGCATGCGGATGCTGAACGGGCTATGGCAGGCAGGGTGCAGAGTACCGCCTCTGCCAGACGGTGGACACCCCGGACCGTTGCTGCTGGAATCGATGCCTGGCGCGGCGTTGCGGGCTTTTGGGCTTCCTTTCAAGGGATACAAGAAGGGTCAACGCGCAGTCGAACTGAGACGAAAGATTCTTGACGGTCTAGAACGCCGTTCAGGAGTGAAGATTCCCAATCTAGCTTGGTTCGACGATCGTTGCATCGGGAATGACGACTGCCTGGACTCGGTGGTGGCGTCGGTGGCCGCCTGTCTCTGGTCACTAAACCATGCACTGTTCCGCTTGCCCCAAGACGGGCCAGGGGACCCCACCACCCGCGGCGGGACCCCCCATTCAGATGGGAACGAACTGGCTGCGGCCCGCCTGGAAGGTTGGCTTTATGCTCCCGTGTTCTTAAACGGGGACCATTGATTGATCGTGATCGCTCAGTTTAGATATTGCCCAAACACTCGTCAGGTATTAAAGTGTGGGCCGACGCCGGATACCGAGCGGCATGCTTACTCCGGCAGAAAATAAATCCGGCCCTACCGGAGAAGACGAAACATGGGCATCTACCGAATGTACACAGGCGACGACGGCCAGACCCACATTGAGGAGACCAGTCTAGCTACCCACCCCGAATTGGCTGAAGCGGTCAAGACCACCCAAATCAGCTTCACCGAGCACGAAGCAGGCCGGTTCATTGACTGGCACCCAGCACCCCGCCGCCAGTATGTGATCTGCATCTCCGGCGGGATCGAGATAGGCCTGGGTGACGGCTCCACCCACACCTTCGGACCGGGCGATGCCCGACTGGTGGAGGATACTACCGGCCAAGGCCATACCACCAAGACTGTCGGCGGTGGCCCCGGTATCACCTGCACCGTGCCATTGTTAGACCAGTAAGCACGATCGTTTCGCGAGATTTGGTTTCAACCAGATACTAAGGAAGGAATATGCAGATAGTTAGAGTTTATTCTGGGGACGACGGTGAGTCTCATTTAGAGGATGTATCTTCCGAAGAGATGGTAGAGATCGCCAAGCGGCTAGGCGAAGGTGATATCCAGCTGAACGCCCGCCCAGCTCCGTCATTCTCTGACTACCACACCGCGCCCCGCCGCCAATATGTACTCCACCTGCTGGGCACCGCTGAATATGAATGCGCAGACGGTTCAAAACGGCAATTAGTCCCCGGCGACGTTCTCGTCGCAGAAGACCTTACCGGCCACGGGCATATCGCCCGCGGGTTAGGCCAAGGCGAGCGCTATATTCTGGCCATACCCTTAGCTGAAGCGTAAAAACAGAATCACGAGGAGTTATCCATGAAGATCGTACGAGTATTCTCCGGCGATGATGGCGAGTCCCATTTCGAGGATGTCTCACCTGAAGAGATGGCCGAAATCGTCAATCGAGTTGGCGCTGGCGACATCACCCTGGGTCTGCGCACCTCGCCTTCGTTCTCCGATTATCACAACGCCCCCCGGCGGCAGTATGTGGTCAACCTATCCGGTACAGCCGAGTTCGAATGTGCCGACGGGTCCAAATGTCAGATGGAACCAGGAGATATCCTGGTAGCTGAGGACCTAGAAGGTCACGGACACATCGCCCGCAGCCTAGGCGACACCCCTCGCGCGTCTCTCGCTGTCCCGTTGGCCGAACCTAGTTAATAACGAATCGAGGTCAGAGATAAAGAGGGCTCTCCGATCGGAGAGCCCTCTTTATCTCTGCGTCCAGGTAAGAACCTTGGGGAACACAAACTCGTTGTCAATGGGTGTCCCGTGATCCAGGGAAACTAACAGATCCCAGGGATTATATCGGTGGTCCAGAGTGTCGGCAGGTCGATTGACAAGGGAGTTATAACGGAGCCCACCAAGACCAATGCGGGCCGGAGGGCAGTCGACTTAGACTTAGACGCTGGTAGCGAAGATCTACCTCCGCTAGAATGGCTATTATTCAGCGATCCTGTGTTTTCAGAACGATTTATGACTACTGGCGCTGCCGGGCCTTTAACTCTTGCCTATTACGGCCACTGCGCCTTTCAGTGGCGCACAGAGGCCGGTTTAAGGGTGCTGACCGACCCTTACCGCAACATAGCTGGGCGCTATTGGTTTCAAAGGCTTTTCCCGGACGTGGAATGTGATTTGGGTTTGATTACTCACGCCCATTTCGACCACGACGCCGCCGAGCGGTTGCCCGAGGGAGCGTCCTTGATCAGAATGCCCGGTGAATTCACCTACCAGGACATGAGCATAAGAGGCGTGCTGGACCTGCACTCTGGGGCGCCGCGGCTGCGGGAATTTCCCAACGTGATGTTCCGCCTGGAGACCGGCGGAGTAAGCTTCCTCCATCTGGGGGACAACCGGGCCGACTGGCCGGCGGGAGTAGCCCGGGCCATCGGTGAGATCGACGTGCTGTTGGTGACGGTGGACGACTCCAACCATCTGCTGAACTACCAAGAGGTTGATTCCTTGATCGAAATGTTGGAGCCCAAGGTCGTGATCCCCATGCATTATCAGATCCCTGGTCTGATGGCCGGCGACACCGGATTAGAGCCACCCGACGGTTGGTTGAACACACAGTCCAGGGTCAAGCGGCTGGACGGCCACACCGCCGAGTTCTCGCCGGGAGCGCTGCCGGCCCAGACCGAGGTCTGGCTTTTCCAACCGTCTCCGGCATCATTCACCAGTCCAGCGGTAGAGCCGGTCTAAAGGGCAAAGATGAGATTATTCTCCCGGAATACCTATTTCGGCTGGTTCGTTGTGGCGGGCTGCGTCTTGGTCTCATTCGGGGTGGCCGGCGGCCAGTTCTCCTTCGGCGTATTCCTCAAGCCAATGACCGAAGAGTTCGGCTGGAGTCGGGGATCCCTGTCTCTGGCCTTCGCGTTGACCTTCATGATCTCAGGGTTACTGCGGCCGTTGACCGGTTATTTGGCCGACCGCTACAGCCCCAAGGCCGCCGCCCTTTCCGGTGTGTCGGTCATGGGTGTGATTCTGCTATTAATTCCTTTCATCAACTCCCTAGGTCAGCTCTACGCCCTGTTCGCCATCATGAGCATCGGCATCACCCTGTGCACCGGCCCAATCCTGACCAAGATCGTTAGCGCCTGGTTCCACACCAAAAGGGGACTGACACTGGGACTTGTCAGCGGTGCCGGGTCCTTCGGCGCGATGATCCTGGTACCAGGCGCCTCCCTGTTCCTGGTGATCTTTACCTGGAGAGAGGCCTATTGGTTCCTGGCGTTGTTGTTGCTGCTCTTGGTATTACCCGCAGGGTTCATGCTGATCCGGAACCGGCCCCAGGACATGGGGTTGGAACCCTTGGGAGCGTCGGAGGGAGGCCAGGGCAAGGCAGCCAAAATCGAAGAAGAAAAACTACTTGGCCGGGACGCAACATTTCCCGAAGCCATTCGCACACCGTTGTTTGTCAGGCTCACTATGGGGTACTTCGTTTGAGGCTACACCATGAGCTTCGTGAACGCTCACTTCGTAACCTATTTCCAGGACCTGGGGTACCACAAGTTAGTGGCCGCCGGGGCGTTCAGCCTTATCGGCGCGTCGGCCATCATCGGCGCGTTGTTGTTGGGGCACCTGTCGGACCAGCACGGCCGCCGAAGGCTGCTCAGTTTCTCCTACAACCTAAGGGCGGTTGGATTCATCCTAGTCTTGCTATCCATGGGGATTCCCTTCTTGAACATCCCGTCTATAGGCATCCCCGCATTACTGGTGGGGATTCTCTTGGTGGGGTTCTCTTGGAACGCGATCACCTCCATCACGGCTGCCTATGCCTCCGACCGCTTCGGGATATCCCAGTTGGGGACGATCTACGGCACCATGTTCGCCGTGATGCCCCTTGGGTCCGGACTGGGCGCCTACCTTGGGGGAGTGCTCTACGACTCTCAGGGCACCTACGCCATCGCCATCTGGAGCAACATCGCTCTGTTGCTACTGGCCACCGGGGCCGTCTTCACCATAAAAGACCGCCGGCTGCCCACCGTCGGAGTAGCGGCTGCAGATTAGTTAAGCGCAACCGGCAAATGGGCT